>JAZOCI010000001.1:0-19826 GCA_045596465.1 Bacteroidales bacterium
AAGAGAAATACGAAGCTTCTTCCCCACTCGTCAAGTTGTCCTTTCACCAAAGCGATATCCTGCATGGCGTGTGTCGTCGGCTCGCTGCCACCATCAAGAAGTCCCAAGACATAAAAACCGCGACCTGTAGTCTGCAACAAACTCTTGTCTTCCGTTTCACCGACAGGGACATATCTGTTTTCTGAATTGAAGTTGCCTATTATTCTGAGACCTTTCTCTGGTTCTCTCATAATCAAATCGACATTAGTCGTCTTTCCCGATTCGATGGTAAAGAATGTAGTGCGTGCGAGGACGCTGCCGTCCGACAATCTCGTTCCTGTCGTTAAGACATAATAACCTGGATCTAATGCCAAGCCGTTTTCAAATAATGTAGAATATTGTTCGCCAACATCCATGCCCGGATCTTTAGCATCGTATGCAAGCAGCTCAAATCTTCTGCCGTTGAACTTCTTGATAGAGAAATGCGTATAATAACGGAGGTCTGTCAAAGAACCTACAGGCTCATACTTAGCCATCAAAACGCCTTGTTGTGTAGGAACAGCGTCTGTCACTTCTTCTTCAAAATTAACATCGATCCAATTGTTGTCTTTAAGATATTGAACCTTGCCTGTAACTGGGTCGATACGCGAAGCGATGCCGAGAGAGCGTGCCATCGACACGAAGAAAATTCCTCTTGAGCTATAGTCGGTCACCATCGATTTGATGACACTTGTCGGTAACATCAATATGCGAATATTGTCATTCACCGCGATATTCGACTTAATCCACTCGACGAGTTCCTGTGGATTATTTCTGAATTTCTCGGTCTGTTCCTTATCGAAATAGTTAGAGAGTTCTTTCTTATAAGGTTGTATCATCTCATTAGCGACGCGAGAATTTAAGATATAAGCGTTATAAATATCACCTTCGCCATCTACTGTATAATCCAAGTTATCGACGAGGACTTCTAATGTCACATCGCGTAAGTCCTTGTCGCTTATCTCTTTTAAGAGATTTATGGCTTTCTGACGTTTGTCATTCTTTTCCGCGTAAGCGATGAAGTCGAGTATTGTCTGATAGTTACCCCACGACTTCTCCACGAATTGCAATATCTCCTTATCTTCAATATCTCTTGGGAAAGAAGCTATGTAGGCGTTTCTTATCGAGTCTTCGTAAGCGAAGCGTCTGTCGTTTTCTGCACGCATCTCTGCTGTCACTTCCGGCATCTTAGCATTCTCTGCTGGAGGTGTGATGTCGTATTCTATTATCATAGCGTCGCCGCTTTCTTTATCGAGGCTGATGATGAGTTCTTCTTTCTCACCGAAAGGCATCTCTGCGAAACCGAACTTACCGTCTTTAGAAGCAAAAGCCATCATATCGCCATTACCAGCCGACATCCAAGTCTCGCCTTTCTCATCGGTAAATTTCACTGCCACGCCGCTGAACTCAGCATAGTTATAAATCTTAAACTCCACTCTCGCATCAGGGACAGCATTACCGTTTTCATCAACGACTTTGATAGTCATTTTTGATGTCTCAGCATAGTTATGTACTACGTTAATCTCGGTATGATTTGGTGTCACGTCGATGACTTCTTCAGGGCCGTAGTAACGACCAAAGACGCGAGTATGAAGGAGCAGACATCTTGAAGCAGGAGCGTTGAACCAACCGAGGTCGAGGACTGGCTCTGGCTCGCAGGCTCCGAGGAAATGCCACTCGCCATCGACATAGGCTTCAACCCAAGCGTGGTTGTCGTCGCAGTGAGCCCAGCGAGGCGTATAGACCTGACGTGCCGGGATACACATGGCGCGTAAGGCTGCTACCAAGAATGTCGACTCTTCTCCACAACGTCCCCATGAAGTCTTCACTGTAGCCAAAGGAGAACTCGTCCTCGAGTCGGAGCCTTTGTAGTTGGCTTTCTCATGGCACCAGTGGTTTATCTCTAAGACGGCGTCGTTCAACGACAAGTCCTTGACTCTGTCTTTCAGTTCCTCATAAAACACAAAACGCGAATCGTCTAAGTTTTCGTTATTGACTCTCACTGGCAGCACGAAGTGGTTGAACTCTCTTTCTGGAATGTCTTTTCCCCAAGGCATCTCTTCTCTCGCCTTGAAAGCTGCTTTCACATTCTCATGATAGAACTCGCCGCTATAGTCGGTGACATCGCCGTTAAACATATAGGCATATAAGAACTCTAAAGCTTCCTTCTCATGCTGAGGCATCTCCTTATTTAATATGTCGAAATAATCACCATTAGGAAGAAGTTCCATCTTAGCCTTAAGGTCGTTTTCAACATCAGCTCTCTGTTTAGCGTCAGAGATAAAATGACTTCCATTATCTGAACATGAAGCCATCATAAAAATAAAAGCAAAGGCTAAAGCAACAGCCTTAACCTTTGTAGAAATCTTGTTATAATTCATAATACTTAATTTAAGTCTACAGACTACAGTCTACGGGCTATAGACATTCTTAATTCTTAATTCTTAACTGTTAATTGTACATTGTTAATTGTACATTGTTAATTGTACATTGTTAATTGTACATTATTAATTTCTCTCAATGCATTCTGTGCGGTCTGGACCGTAAGATACGAGAGTGATAGGCACGCCGACGTATTTCTCGATGAACTCGATATATTCGTTCAGCTGTTGAGGTATTTCTTTTTCTATCTTCTGGTTCCAGCCTTTGAACGACTCGAGTACCGGTGTCATTGTCTGAGTGCAGGCGTCGAAAGGAAGATAGTCGATCTGTTCATTTTTGTAGTTATAAGCTGTAGCGACCTTAATCTCTTCAAAGTCATCCATGACGTCCGACTTCATCATCATGAGGTTGGTAACGCCGTTGAGCATGACAGAATATTTAAGAGCAGGGAGGTCGAGCCAACCTGTACGGCGAGGACGTCCTGTCGTTGAACCGAATTCGTGGCCGTTCTTACGAAGTTTCTCTCCAGTCTCGTCGAAGAGTTCTGTTGGGAAAGGACCTGTTCCAACGCGAGTGCAGTAAGCCTTGAAGATACCGAAGACCTTACCTATTCTGCTTGGAGCCACGCCGAGACCTGAGCAAGCGCCGGCAGCGATGACTGACGATGATGTCACGAAAGGATAGCTTCCGAAGTCGACGTCTAACAAAGTTCCTTGAGCGCCTTCAGCGAGGACACGTTTACCTTCGTCTAATGATTTATTGATAAAATATTCGCTTTCGATAAATTGGAATTGCTTCAAGAATTCAACAGCCTTGAACCATTCTTCTTCATATTGCTCAAAAGGCATCTTGTCGAGAAGAAGCTCATTCATATCGAAGTCGAGGTTTTTAATCTGAGCGAGGTGAGTGTTTTTAAGTCTCTCGTAGCGAGCTTTGAAGTCGTCAGCAGCGATGTCACCGATACGTAATCCACGACGTGCTGTCTTGTCGGTATAAGTAGGACCGATACCTTTCAATGTAGAACCTATCTTATTATTTTTAAGAGCCTTCTCGTTAGCGGCGTCCAATGCGCGATGTGTAGGAATGATGAGATGAGCTTTGTTTGAAATCAAGAGTCTGTCTTTAATATCAACTCCACTTGTCGCGAGTCTATCTATCTCATCTTTAAATATTTTAGCATCTATGATGACGCCATTGCCGATGAGGTTGATACATTTTTCGTTGAAGATACCTGAAGGAATGGTATGCAAGACAAATTTCTTTCCGTCGAACTCGATAGTATGACCGGCGTTAGGTCCGCCTTGAAAACGAGCTACAATATCATAATGAGGAGTAAGAGCATCGACGACCTTACCTTTACCTTCGTCGCCCCACTGCAATCCGAGAAGCAAATCTATTTTTGCCATAATATTTTATTGATTTTTAATAATTTACAAAACTAAAGCTAAATATAGTTCTCGATTTGGAACCCATGCGGAAGGCATATCTATTTAGCATTCAAAATTAGTAAAAATCTCAGTACGCTACAATAAAAAATGAATATATTTTTTCAAAAATAAGTAAGTGATTAACTTTCAACGATTCTTTCTATTCTCATCACTTTTTTCACGAGTTCCATCTTCCTTAGTTTGTCGATAACGGTTTCCAATTGTTTCAGATTATTGACATAAAAAGACACCGTAACGTCAACCATTCCGCCTTCGCTTTGCATCTTGATGGAATAGAGGTCGAGCTTGAAATCGCCACTAAGGACTGAGAAAAGCTCTGAGCCGAAGCCCATCTTATTGACGCCGGATATTTTTAAAGTCGCCATAAATGCAATATCTTCAGAGAATTGCCATTTTGCCTTGACGATATTTTTTCCGTATTGCGACATCAGTTGTATCGCCTTAGGACAATCGGGGCGATGTATCTGGACAGGCTGGTTCGGGAATGTGATAGCTACGACATCATCACCTGGAATAGGATTGCAACACGTTGATATTGTGTATCCTAAATCGTTATTTTCATTATCCGACAGCTTCATCTCTTCAACTTTCGCCTTATCCGTCTTATTATTGGAGCCGACCAATCCGAAAGTCAGTATCTTCAGCAAGGCATTTGAAGACGAGTTATTTATATTTTTGAAAACAGGTTCAATATCTTGATAATTGATTCTTCCTATCGCCACATAATAATAAAGGTCAATGCGTCCAGCCAATTCCAACTTCTCTACCACGAGATTTCTGTTAGGTTTTGTAAATTCCACTTTCAATTTATCGAAGAACTCACGTAGCTTATCTTTACCGCTTTCCTTGAACGATTTTCTATAGTCTTTAATTCCGGCCTTCAGTCTCGACTTAGCGAGCGATGTAATCAGGAAGTCGAAGTTCTTTTCCTGCGGATGCTGATATTGCGAAGTTATGATTTCCACCTGATCACCCATGTTAAGGACGTAATCTATCGTCATAAGTTTCTTATTGACATTAGCTCCGATGCAATGGTTACCTATCTCACTGTGAATCATATATGCGAAATCGAGCACCGTAGCACCTTTTGGCATTCGTTTCATCTCGCCTTTAGGAGTGAAGACAAAAATTTCGTCGTTGAACAGATCAAGTTTAAAACTATTGATAAATTCTATCGCCGATGAATCACTGGAATTTGTAAGATCAGTGACATTATCGAGCCACGACTTAAGGCTGTTTTCAGCGGCATTGACATCGTTCTTATATTTGAGATAAGCCATCACGCCACGTTCTGCCACTATATCCATCTTCTGCGTTCTTATCTGTGTCTCGATCCAATTGCCTTGCTTACTCATGAAAACAGCATGTATCGACTCATAACCGTTTGTCTTAGGAAATGAAAGCCAGTCTCTCAAACGCGAGTTATTAGGACGATAGAACATCGTAAGCACTCCGAAAGTCTGCCAGCATTTTATCTTCTCCTCCTCTATCGGGCAGTCGATGATGATTCTCAACACGAAAGCATCATAAATCTCATCTAATGAGAGTCCGAATTTATGCATTCTTTCCCAAAGGCTACTCTGACTTCTCTCGAGAATCTTTATCTCAGCTTTGACACCTATATTAATAAGTTCTTTTCTTATGGGCTCGGCGAAGTCTTCAAGTTCCTTGATTTTATTTTCACGAATCTCGTCTAATTGCTTTGAGATAGAATTAAATACCTGGGGATTTATGTATTTGAGGCAGAGGTTTTCAAGTTCCATTTTTATGGCGTAGAGACCGAGTCGATAAGCGAGAGGCGCATAAAATGACACCGTCTCCGAAGCTATTTTGAGTTGCTTATGATGAGCCATCGACTCTAAGGTTCTCATGTTATGCAGTCTGTCGGCGAGTTTCACGAGAATGACACGAATATCTTCCGACATGGTATTCACTATCTTACGATAATTCTCAGCCTGAATACTTTCTATGCTGTTTTGAAAGTCGATATTGCTAAGTTTGGTGAGACCTTTGACGACACGAGCCACCTTAGGTCCAAATTCCTGAGAGATATATTCCACTGTATAATCTGTATCCTCGACCACATCGTGCAGAAGCGCGCTCGTAATGGAAGTCGCGCCCATTCCAATTTCCCGAGCCACAATGATCGCCACTGCTATAGGATGGAAGATGTAAGGCTCGCCCGATTTTCGTCGCGCGTCTTTATGAGCTAATGCCGCAAATTCGTAAGCCTTCTTAACGAGTTCTACATCAGCTTCTTTTTTCTCGCCGTTCCACGCTTTGAGCAGGACTTCATATTGCATGTCCATTTCAAGCTGTTCTTCCTTGGAATAAGTGTCGGGATAGTTCATATTCTCTGCATTTGGACTTGCAAAGGTAATAAGCATTTTTCCCAAATGCAATAGGAAATGTTAAAAAAATTAAGATAATTTTAAAATAGAAAAGACGCCACAATATGACGTCTCTACAATATTCTCAGATTATAAAATTTATTCCGAAACCGGTCTTACCAACATACCGGCATAACGGCTCATCCAACCTATATTACAGAAGTTATTGCTGTAGATATAGAAGAAAGCCGCATATCCAGGATCATGTTCGAAGTTATCTGGAGACGAAGTCCAGTAAGCCGCTTCATCTTCATTAAAGCCAACTGTTGTTTCTGTTTTAAAACCACCTGATGGGAAAAATATCTGCTTGCCATTAGGACCTGTTGCAAAGCCACCCCAAATATTATTATCCACAATAACCCATTCCCAAGTACAATTGTCTTTCAACTCTCTTGCCTCGGCTTCTGTTGGAATTCTCCATGTTGAACCCCAAGACAATGCAGCCACATCATGTTCAACGTCGCCCGATATATCTTCCATTGGAATACCGTATGTGAGGCTGTTTCCTGCTTCGAATGATTCTTTAGCCTTAAGCTCACCCCATGCGTAATAATCGCCGAGTTCATAAGGTGTAGTTGCGCCAACATTGTATGCCGCCCATTTCAAGCCTGAAGGTAATCCGAGGTCAACGTATTCATAACCATTGATAAAACAACCCGAGGTATTGAAGCTGATTTCTTCTCCGTAAGATGTTCCGGCTTCATTTGTAGCGTATGCTCTGACATATACTGTCTCATTAGGAGCAAGTTCTGTTATCTCACCTTGATATTCACCTAAGCCAGAACCTGAGAGTATCACTCCACTGTAACAATCATGATCTGATTCGCAAGATGGTGAGCAGTAATATTCAAAACCTCTTTCTGTAACTTCTGCACCACCATCACTTTCCACTGTAGCAGTCACCTTAGCTGAAGTTGAAGTTACATCAAAAACTTGACCTGTCACAACTGTTGGTTTTTCTGCATCTTTACCGCATGAAAACAATAAAGTTGCAACAAACATTAACAAAATAGAATACTTTTTCATAAAATAATGTTTTTAAAAATGCTCCTTTTTATCAGTTTTTATCACAATATGAGACGAAGCATATTATCTCATTTGAATAATGATTATACGATTTGCAAAAATAAATAATTTTCAATACGATACACTCTTTATATCAAAAAAAATCTCGATAGTCCGAAGGCAGTGCGTCATTGAAACTTATTATATCATAAGACTTAATAAATAAAAAATCTGAGTATCCGGAAAAAACTCGCAGATTCTCAGATTTTCAGATTTTCAGATTTTAAAAAGTTAAGCGTTGACTTTTGCCATGTGTGCAATCAAGTCTAACACTTTATTTGAATAACCTATTTCGTTGTCATACCAAGAAACGACTTTCACGAATTTGTCTGTGAGATAAACGCCAGCGTTAGCGTCGAAGATTGATGTCAATGTGCAACCCAAGAAGTCTGATGAGACAACTGCATCTTCTGTGTAGCCGAGAACGCCTTTGAGTTCACCTTCTGAAGCATCTTTCATAGCTTTGCAGATAGCTTCTTTTGAAGCTGGTTTTTGAAGGTTCACTGTGAGGTCAACGACAGAGACGTCTAATGTAGGAACACGCATTGAGATACCTGTGAGTTTGCCGTTCAATTCTGGAATAACTTTACCTACAGCTTTAGCAGCACCTGTTGATGAAGGGATGATGTTGCCAGAAGCAGCGCGACCGCCACGCCAGTCTTTCAATGATGGACCGTCGACAGTCTTTTGTGTTGCTGTAACTGAGTGAACTGTCGTCATCAAACCGCTTTCGATACCGAAGTTGTCATGCAAAACCTTAGCGATTGGAGCCAAACAGTTTGTTGTACATGAAGCGTTAGAAACGAATTGAGTACCTTTTACGTAAGTTTTTTCATTGACGCCACAAACGAACATCGGGGTGTCGTCTTTTGAAGGAGCTGACATAACGACATATTTAGCGCCAGCTTTGATGTGAGCTTCCGCCTTGTCTTTTGAAAGGAACAAACCTGTTGATTCAACAACGTATTCTGCGCCTACTTCATTCCATTTCAAGTTTGCAGGATCTTTTTCTGCTGTGATGCGGATGTTCTGACCATTGACGATGAGAAGATTTTTCTCTACATCGAAATCTATTGTACCATCAAATTGACCGTGCATTGTGTCGTATTTCAACATATATGCTAAATAATCGACAGGACAAAGGTCATTGATACCTACTATCTCAATGTCATTACGAGTTTGAGCTGCTCTAAAAACGAAACGGCCAATACGACCGAAACCATTAATACCGACTTTAATTTTTGTCATCTTTTCTATTTTTTAAAATGTAATACAATTATTATCAAGAACAAACATAAAGCATGCGATGTTCTAAAAATGAGCGCAAATTTACATTTTTTTTGAATTTTATAAAAGGGAAAAAAAGATTTTTTTTACAAATTCTGTTAGACGCATCAATTACATCTTATTAATTTTCATTTGTGTAATTGGTACGTCTCTATTTGGTGTCTTGTAGACTTGTCTACCTTAAAAAAATAATTGTACATTGTAAATTGTACATTGTTAATTTTCTTATCTTTGCGCTATGGATAAGATTAGAAATTTTTGCATTATAGCTCATATTGATCACGGTAAGAGCACATTGGCTGATAGGCTTTTAGAGAACACCAAGACTTTATCGCAGAAGGAATTAGTCAATCAGGTGTTAGACGACATGGACTTAGAAAGAGAACGTGGCATTACCATTAAGAGTCACGCCATCCAGATGAATTATATAAAAGACGGCGTCAACTATACATTAAACCTCATCGACACTCCCGGTCACGTCGACTTCTCATACGAGGTTTCTCGTTCTATAGCAGCTTGCGAAGGCGCTTTGTTAGTCGTCGATGCGACACAGGGCATTCAGGCTCAAACCATCTCCAATCTTTATATGGCTTTAGATCACGACCTTGAAATTATCCCTGTCATCAACAAAATCGACATGGACAGTGCAAATCCAGAGATGGTAGAAGACCAAATCGTCGATTTAATCGGCTGCGACCGTTCAGAGATTTTGCGTTGTAGCGCACGTAACAACATAGGTATAGAAGAAATCCTTGAAGCCATTGTCAACAGAATACCTGCTCCTAAGGGCGACCCTAACGCTCCATTGCAGGCTCTCATCTTCGACTCAGTATTTAATTCATACAGAGGCATCATAGCTTATTTCCGTATTTTCAACGGAACGATAAAGACCAACGAACTCGTCAAGTTCTTCGCCACTAAGATGGAATATCATGCCGACGAGATAGGCGTGCTTCAACTAAAACAAGTCCCTAAGGACGAGTTATCAGCAGGTAACGTAGGTTATATCATCTCTGGCATCAAGACTTCTTCTGAAGTTAAAGTCGGTGATACAATCACGCATGTGGACACTCCTTGCGACAAACCAATCGAAGGTTTTGAAAACGTGAAGCCGATGGTCTTCGCTGGCGTATATCCAGTAAGTGCCGACGACTATGAAGAACTACGTGCTTCATTGGAAAAGTTACAACTCAACGACGCTTCATTAGTATGGGAGCCAGAGTCATCGGCAGCTCTTGGCTTTGGATTCCGCTGCGGTTTCTTGGGATTATTACACATGGAAATAGTTCAGGAACGTTTAGACAGAGAGTTCAACATGGATGTCATCACCACAGTTCCTAACGTATCTTTCAAAGCATATCTCACCGACGGTGAAGAGTTAGACGTTCACAATCCGAGCGGACTTCCTGAAGTAACGAAATTAGATCACATCGACGAGCCTTTCATCATAGCAGAGATTATCACGAAAAACGAATTCGTCGGTTCCATCATGAAGCTCTGCATCGACAAACGCGGCGTATTGATGAATCAGACATATCTCACCACCGACCGCGTCGAGTTGAAATTCCAGATGCCGTTGAGTGAAATAGTCTTCGACTTCTACGATAAATTAAAATCAATATCAAAAGGTTACGCTTCCTTCGACTATCACATCGCAGGTTATCAGCAAGCTAATTTGGTAAAATTAGACATTATGCTTAACGGCGAAGTCGTCGATGCTTTATCAACTTTGATACACCGCGACAATGCCTACGCATTCGGACGTAAGATGTGTGAGAAACTGAAAGAACTCATTCCTCGTCATCAGTTCGACATCGCGATACAGGCATCTATTGGAGCTAAGATTATTGCGAGAGAGACAGTACGTCAGGTTCGTAAGGACGTTACCGCAAAATGTTATGGTGGCGACGTGAGCCGTAAACGTAAACTTCTCGAGAAGCAGAAAGCCGGCAAGAAGAGAATGCGTCAAATAGGTAGCGTGGAAGTTCCACAGTCGGCGTTCTTGGCAGTTTTGAAATTAGATTAGTCCACGAATTTTCGCGAAAGAACACTAATAACGTTTGTTATAGTTATAGCAAGAAAGCCTGAGAAAAGGATTCGACATCCAAGTTCTCAGGCTTTCAGTTTTTATCTTTCAATTAAAAACTTATCTGTTATACATTTTGAATTTAAATTTAACATCTGATTTCGACTTATCCTCAGGATCAAAGATAACAGTCTGAGTAACATTAGGGATCACATCAAAGAAGTTCCTTGAGAAATCGCCTCTCTCTGAAGCCTCGATATATAAGTCCTTCACAAAGACATCAGTAGTAAATTCAATATAGTATTTTCCGTCCTTGAAATTTATATTAGGATTTATTTCTGTTTCAATAAGTTCCAAGTCCTTAGGATAAGTAAAGAAATGGATGCGTTCGCTCAAGATAGTATCATCTTCCATAAAGATAATTCTCGCATAACATTCCGATTTCTTTTTGTTTAAGGTATTAATGTTAACCTTATTAGGAAGACGATAGCAGCTATTAGCTTTCACATCAGCTTTTTCTGAGAATGCAAACATCTGATTACCTTCCATATCTTCCACTATGATACGCACTCTACCATCAATATCACGCTGCGAATCATTGCTTACCCATACGTCATACAAGTCCCTACCCTTAATATCAAGACCTAATAAAATAGGAGCATAAATCTCTGAGAGTTTATAGTGCAAAGCTTTTTTATTGCCAAGATAATCTATTGATGACCATGATATTGAAGTCCAAGCATCGTTAAGTTGCCAGTAGAGAGAACCCATGCTACGAGGACGTGAAGCACGTTGAGCAGATATTGCTATATCCATACCAAAAGCCTGTGACAGCTGACTTAAATAGACGTAATCTTCAAAGTCCTTAGGCTCGCCGAAATATCTTACTACGTGATCCATAATAAGTTTCTCGCCTCGATTATGTTTCTGATGAGCTTGGATAATCTCATTGTTGAAATCAGGATTTGGATCTATCATCTTCAATGTCGCCATAGAAGGATATGATTGATAGCCGAATTCGCTGTTGAAACGACCTACTTTCTCGATATACATTTCGTATGGGAGCTCTCCCCACCACACGCCCCAATAGTGAACGTCGCCTTCGGTGAGACTTGCTGCCCTACCCCATCCGTTTTTAGGAGAACTCGGCCAATAAGGTCTCGATTTATCATATTTTGACACCACTTCCGACAACATCTCTTCAAAGAGTTTGTCATAGCCGTCTTTCATCTCCTTATAATCTTCGTCTGACCAATTCATTGATTGTTGCCAGCCCCAGTTGTAATAGCCCTCACTAATTTCGTTGTTACCGCACCATAAAGCCAAAGATGGATGATTTTTATATCTAATCACTTGTTTCTTAGCTTCTTCTCTTACATTATTGATAAACTCATCAGTATAAGGATATGTAGAACCCGCGAACATAAAATCCTGCCATACCAAGATGCCGAGACTGTCGCATATTTCATAGAAGTAATCTGGAGGATAGATGCCACCACCCCAGACACGGAGCATATTCATGTGAGCATCGCCTACACATTCTTCAAGTAGTTTCTTAGTCTTCTCTCTCGACATCCATGAAGTTATCATCTCCTCAGGAATATAGTTAGCACCTTTCATATATAAAGGTGTACCGTTGACTTTAAAATAGAAAGCCGTTCCTATGCTGTCAGGCTCTTCAACCATCTCGATCGTACGAATACCCATAGTGATATTTCTTTCCTCGATAATCTTTTCCTTGTCTTTATCAACCATTTTAAGATTGAAAGAATACATATTCTGTTCTCCTAACTCATTAGGATACCACAACTTAGGATTAGAAATCTCGAATGGGAAAGAATAGTAGTTGGTTCCTTTTGTGAGATTTATGTTTTGGTCCAATATCTTCTCGCCTTCCTGGAAAAGTTGCAATGATATGTTATGTTCCACGTCAGCGTTGATGCAAGCTTCGAAGAACAAATCAGCTTTATCGTCATGAATATCTTTGGTTATCACGGAAGCTGAGCATATAGTAGAACGAGTCCAAGCTTTAAGATAGACAGGCTGCCAGATGCCCATGTTCATATAACGAGGAGCCCAATCCCAACCATTCTGATAAGCAGCCTTACGCATAACGGCATATTTCTCAGGAAAACGAAGACGATATGTTTCAATAAGACTATCTCTTTCTTTATCAAAAGGATAAAATTTGATTTTTATGTTATTCTTCTCTTTGATAATATCTTTTACGTCATAAGAATACGTTCTGAACATATTATCGGCATGCAATATCTTCTTTCCATTAAACCACACATCAGCGTAAGTATCAAGACCTTCAAAGACTAACTCCACCACATCTTCATCTAAAATATAATCTTCAGCCACAAAATCGAGAGTGTAAGTCCATTCATGCTGAGGAATCCAATGCAACTGAGGTTCCACATTACTCTTATAAGGGTGAGGTATCAAACCATTCTCATACATATCAGCTTGTATCACAGAAGGCACATCGACCTGCATCTTAATATTAAGAGTATCAGTCGTAACGACCCATGAATCATTCAATTCTTGAATCAAAGGATTAGTTCGCTTCTCACCACAAGAAACAAACAGGAAGAGACTTAACAACACTATAAAACAACGAGTTTTCATAATTAAATCACTACTACTTTTAAAATCAATCTGTTATAACTTTTTATTTCGATTATTTTTCAATTTGTAAAGTTAAAGTAAAAAAATGTAAAAAATGCCTTTCTTAACGATTTTTAACCATATTTAACACTTCCTTAATAATTGACGGAGATGATACCTTCCAGCACATTGCAGCTCCGGTATTATCGACTTTCTCCGGATATAGTTTTTGTCCGTAATTCTCAACATCGACCGTCAGTGAAGCATGACAGTTAGAGACACCCGTTTCATTTATTATCGTCATGACATTATTGATATTCACGCCACCGCCTGCCATGATTTTTATCTTGTCGCCAAACTTTTCTTGCATCTTACGAATCATATCTACACCTTCAACAGCTTTAGGTTTACAACCAGAAGTAAGGACCTTGTCGAAACCTAAATCGACCAATATCTGCAGAGCCTCAAGAGGATTATTACAAGCGTCGATAGCTCTGTGGAAAGTAAATTTCATTCCTTCGCCGGCTTTCATCATGGCTTTGATTTTTGGCACGTCTATGTCACCGTTTTCATTGAGAGCTCCGATGACGACGCCTTCGTAACCGAGTTCCTTGATAAGTTTGATGTCTAAGCACATCATTTCCAATTCAGCCTCGTTATAGATGTAATTTCCAGAGCGAGGACGGATGAGGACTCTCACCGGAATTTTCATGTCGGAGGCGACTTTTTTCAATGTTCCGTATGAAGGTGTCACGCCACCAACTTCCAAAGACTCACATAATTCAGCGCAATCAGCTCCGTTATCCTGAGCGTTAATCACTGACTGATAACCATTTGTACAAATTTCAATTCTTATCATATATAAATAGGTGTTACTTATTTTCAAACGGAGGCAAAATTAACACTATTTATTCAATTATGACAGAAAAAAGTTAAGTTATCGGTAATATTTTTTAAGACAACGGAAATACTTAATAGTCAACGGGCAAAAATCATCAGTCAACGGTCAGCAAATGTATTTCAGGAGTTCTAACACCCGGTTTCAGTTCGCCGCCGATATAAAAGATTCCTTTTTCGCTCGATAAAATCAAAGCGCCTGCTCGAGCATAAATCTTATTTTTATCGAGCGTTTTCCAGGCCTTCTTCTCAACATCATAAATCATAAGATATTGATTAAACTTATACCATTCAGGAGCTTTGTGCATATAATCTGCTTTGCTTACGAGTTCATATCTACCTGAAATAGCATCTTCAAAAATATCACGATTTACGCCTCCGGCTGCGACCATTGTATTTTCATCAATCGAGGTCATAGTTCCGCCTGTAAAAGTAATCTTCTCATTATCAGCCATAACATCAGGTAATAATTCCCAAGTGTTTGTAGCAAAATCATATTTCAAGCCATCGGTATAGGCGACAGCATCGCCATTTTCGTCCGAAGGAGAGAATCCACCCCAAACATAAAGAGCGTCTTTTGTAGCGGCACATACAGGCTGAACTCTTCCGCGCGACGGCATTACCATCAACTCTTTCCAGCCTAAATCTAAATTATTCAAATCCAAAACAAAGACCATAGCGGAAGACTTACCATCAGCATTGCCACCCACGACAAAAATCTTTTCATCGACAGAAGTTCCGGCAGTATTATCAATGGCGTAAGGCAACTCAGGAAGGTTTTCTACAGAACAGTTGTCGTTGAGATTTATGCAGATTACTTTTTTCGTAGCACCATTTTCGTTCATGCCACCTGCTATAATCCATTTGTCATCACACTGTATATTAGCGCCGTAAGCCGAAGTTGCAGGCATCTCCCCTACTTTCTCCCATCTTGTAGTCTTGTCGACTTGTTGACTTGCAGTCTTTAAAATGCCTTTATAATAACGTTTTATTCCACCTTCGGTGACAGGTTTTTCAGGAAAGTTACAGCCGCCAGCGACATATAAAGTATCATTATAAATAGCGCCATAACAAGCAGATACACCTTTTTCAAAACCTTCCTCCAATGATGGCATCGTTGCAAATAAATTCAATTTCATATCTTTATCTTTTGTGGAACATCCGCATAAAAGCGCTGCACCTATTATCATAATAAAAACTTTTTTCATCATAAATTTCAATTTTAGTCACAACGCAAGTCGGAACGACCTAAACGATTGACTCTCATTCCATGTCAATAGTCTTAGGACGCAATGCAACAAGTTGAATGACAAGCGATAATACCGTTACTCCACCAAGCAATGCAAATCCGAATCCTAATGACAGATTACCCAACAATGTTGTTATTGCAGCTCCGCCGAGAACGCCTGCCATATTGATAAATCCGTATGCTGTGGCACGTTGTCTCGAAGGGATAAACTGACACAAGATAGGCATATTGTTAGTATCGAAGAATCCATAGCCTATGCCGAAACATAATATTGCCAAGACTACGGAAATCAAGCTATTACCGAGTCCCATGAATATCAATGAAGGTACGATAAGAGCGAGACCGATGCTACTTGTATATACGCGACCGCGCACATTTTTCTGCACCCAGTTATCCGACAATTTTCCGCCTATCATAGCACCTATGAACGAAGCTCCGGCGAGGCTGATGACTGCTATTGGTCCGGCAAAATTCATTGCCTCGCCGATAGGCATATCCCAATTATTAGAGATTACGTTAGCCAACAACTCCGGCAACCAGTTCTTCGTAGCCCAACCCGGCATACTGAGTGTCGTAAACACGAACAAGACTGCCCAAAACGCCATATTGCTGAGGACAAGCAAAACACTCTTCATAACACTCAGCTGCGAACCCTGTGGCTCTATCTGTTCTTTTTCTTTCTTCTCGCGACCTGGGTCTCTGACAAAGATTATCAATATTATAGAATATATTATTCCTACGAGACCGCAGAGAATAAAGACGGTATGCCAATTCAACAAGTTAGAGAAAATCGAGCCGAATCCGCCCGCCACTTGTCCAAGATAAATTCCTGTCATGTGAATGCCAATCGCTAAAGAACGAGTCTTACCGCTATGAATATCAGCTATTAAAGAAAGAGCTGCAGGTATATACAAAGCCTCACTAAATCCCATCAAGGCTCTTAAAACATAAAGCTCGACATAACTATCGACAAAACCCATCAACAAAGTCACTGTCGACCAGACAAAGAGACTTCCGACGATGAGATTCTTACGGTTCAGACGGTCGGCGATGGCTCCCGACACCGGACTCATAAGACCATAAATCCACATGAAAGCAGCCATCAAAGCACCCCACCCCCACGGACCGGTATAACTCGTGGCTACTTCCATAATATCTTCCGACATGGCAAAACGCATGGTACTCAGCATCTGCCTGTCCATATAATTAAGGAAAGCGACGCCGGAAAGCAAAACCACCACTAACCACGGATACCATTTCTTTTCTGTTATCTTACTCATAAAAATATTTTTTTAAGACTATAAGGATTATATATTCCCACAAACTTGTTGACTCGTTGTCTTGTTGACTTGTTGACTTATAATATTACAAAGGTCATAGCTCTTAATCATCATTCTTGGAATATGGAAAGGACCTTTAAAGATGTTACCTTTTGCCGGCTGAGCCACCGTTCCGTCGCGATGCAGATAGCCATACCATTCACCATATTCATTATCAGGAAAATGAGCATAAGTCCAGTCGCTTATTTCTTTGTGCATGATGAGATATTTATCGTCGCCTGTAGCTTCATAAGCATAAAGTGTAGCGATGACAGCTTCGGTTTGTGGCCACCAGAATTTCATGTCTTGAGAATAATCTTGAGGAGGAAGGTTCTTACAATCGCGGAAATTGATGATGCCTCCATATTGTTTATCCCAGCCCCACTCCCACGACCAATCTAAGATCTGAAGAGCTTGAGCTGTAAGCTCTTTATCCCAATTACGATATTTTGCTTCTTCGAGGAGGAACCACGCTGTCTCGATGCAATGACCAGGATTTATGACGCGACCGTTACATGTGTCGATAAATTCACCGTTAGTACCGACCATCTCCAATAAAGCCTTGAACTCAGGTTTCATAAAATCTTTTAACGACTCTATCGACTCGTCAATCTGCTGATTCAGAATCTTTATCTCTGAAGCATATTTTTCCGATACACCATTCAATGACGTCTCTACGGCGTTACGTATTCTCGATGCAGTGTTGATAAGAATCATCACCAAAGAATGACCTTTTGCCTGCAAGGTATCGAGATATTTTGAAGGCATATATTCTTCGGAATTAGCTACGAAACGACGAATGTCGTTAAAGAGTTTCATCGCCTTCTCAATATATGTAATGTCACCCGAAGCTTTTGCGTATTCTGCCATAGCTATAGCAGCGAAAGTCTCTGAAAAAACATAACGACGTTTTCTCAACGGAGTACCGTCAGCCATCACCTCGAAATACATTCTTCCATCTTTATCAAAACAATGATTTTCAATAAAATCTATGGTCGATTTTGCAGCCGACAGATATTCCGGATTTTTCTCTAACGTATTATAAGCAAAGCTGCATACGAAAGCGAAACGACCTTGGAACCAGACAGATTTCGTCGTATCGATAAGCTTTCCGTCTCTATCTAAACAAGTGTAGACACCACCGTTGACGCGGTCTAAGCCGTTTTTCAACCAGAACGGCATTATATTCTCTGTGAGGTCTTTACGATATTTCTCAGACCAATCGGTGAGATATTTTTTCCAATCCATAGTTAAAAAATATTAAGATTAGAATTTATTACAACGTTCAAAGAAGTTGATAGCTTCCAACTCTTTACGCATCGCCACTTCTTCCTCGTCGGTCATATTTTGGAAAGGAGTACGGTTCTTACCGAGGTCTAAGCCAATGAGTTTCATAATTCTCTTTCCACCCACTATGTTACCGCGATAATGGCAGATTACGTTGATGACTTCTTGGGAGAAGTTTTGCAGTTCGCGAGCTTTTTCTAAGTCGCCGGCATTCCATGCGTCTATGATTCCCACCAAGTTACAGCCGTTATAGTTTGTCGTTCCGCCTATGCCGCCTTGAGCTCCGCCCATCGCGAGGCAAGGAAGTATCGTCTCGTCCTGACCATGCAGCATGTCAAACTTACCATTTTTATAGAGACGGCATTGATTGTATTCGTAGAGACTTTCGAAGGTATATTTTATACCTGCAAAGTTAGGGATACGGCCATCGACGGCTTGTAAGAAGTTGAGCATCGGCAAGAAAGCGCCGTTGAAGGCAGGGATATGATAGAAATAGAAAGGAAGCTCCGGTGCGGCAGAAGCTATCTCCTCGCAGTATTTCACGAGTTCTTCCACGCGGTTCACTTTCGGAAAAGGAGGAGCCATAGCGCCGATACCGAACACACCGAGTCTCTGAGCATGTTCTGCCATACGGCGACTCGACTTCACGCAAGTACTGCCGACATGAACAATAATCTTGAAACCCTCCGGTGCAGCAGCGACCCAAGCCTCTGTCAGTTTAATCCTCTCCTCTTCGGTGAGCATATAGCCTTCACCCGAAGAACCATTGATAAACACACCTTTAAGACCATTCTTCGCCAACATCTTAGCGTAAGCCGGAATTGGTTCGTAGTTCACTTCGCCATTTTCATAAAAAGGAGTAAAAGGCGCATCGATAAGACCTAATATTTTTTCCATAGTTATTTATTTTTTGATTTATGAATTTTTATTTTTAACCCTAACAAAAATAACAACTTTTTTTAAAACTGAGAAATCGAAAATATGAAAAGTTTTTTTTGACAAAAACTCGATAATACCGTTCACTATTCATCATTAAAAAACTTTAGTCTTTCGTCTTTTGACTTTTGACTTTTCTTATCTTTGCAAAAATAAAATTTACAACGTGATTTATCCTAAAGATTTCGAGAATAAGATTGGTTTCAAGTCGATAAAAAACAGACTTACGGAGTTATGCATCAGTGAGATGGGAAAAGAATTTGTTGAAAAGATGCGATTTAGTTCCGATATCGAAAGAATAAAGACTCGTCTCTCTCAGATTGAAGATTTCCTTTCGTTATTACAAAACGGCGTTCCTTTTCCTGTTCGCGATTATAACGACTTACGCGAGGATTTTCATCATCTTAAGATTGAAGGAACTGTAATCAATATTGAAAGTCTTTTTGCTTTAAAACCTACGCTCACAGCCTTATCTTACGTCTTAAATTTCTTTAAATCAGAATCTGCCGATAAGGTGAAGTCTCTCAAATCTTTAGCAGAAGGCATTGAGATAGACCGACATATCTTCAGTGAGATAACACGTCTCATCGACGACAAAGGCGAGATTCCTGATAACGCTTCCGCCGATTTGTTAGAGATTCGTCGAGAAATTCGTCGCAAGCAAAGTTCCATCGACCGCCGTATGCGTAAGATTCTCACCGATGCGAAAGCTGCAGGCTGGACCGACAGCAGCGCCGAACTCACCATTCGCGACGGACGTCCCGTAATACCAGTAAAGGCTGGCGACAAAAGAGCGTTGCGAGGTTTCATACACGATGAGTCGGCAACAGGTCAGACTGTATATATCGAGCCAGCCGAGATTTTCGACACCAACAACGAAATCAGAGAGTTGGAATATGCAGAACGTCGCGA
>JAZOCI010000002.1:0-3329 GCA_045596465.1 Bacteroidales bacterium
ACTTTATAGCAGTATTTCGTGTCATATTCCAAATCGTTATCAATGTAATTTGGATTCAAGACCTCAGTAACAAGTTTGCCACCACGATAAACTTTATAGCTTTCTGCGTTTTCAACAACGTTCCAAGTAAGGATAATTGAAGAAACACTTACAGGTGTCGCGAGGAGATTTTCAGGAACATCTAATGGTTCCAGTGTTGGAACGATTGTATCTATCGGATTGTCATTTCCGTCATCAATTTTTAATGTTGTAGCACAGACTTCTTCCGATTTTGCTGATTCAGTTACATTTCGAACTGCTGTCACAGTGAAACAATATTGGGTTTCAGCTTCCAAATGATTGATAGCACAGATATTTGATGTCGTATTAACAACAACAGAATCTCCTTGATAAACATTGTAACTCAAAGCATTCTCCACAATACCCCAGTTCAAAATTATCAACGAAGTGTCTATTGGAGTAGCAGAAACATTTTCCGGAACCGAGATCTCCAAGTCGAATGTCTTAGCGCAAGATACTGTTGATTTTTCTGTCTCTGTCTCATTACGGACTGCTGTAACTTCGTAGCAATATGTTGTATAGCTATCGAGATTTTCATCTGAATATGATGTTTCTGCAACATTGGAAATTGAATCTCCATCGCGGTAGATATTGTAGCTCAATGCGTTTTCTACAGGACTCCATTCTAACGCGATTGTTGATTTACTTGTTGCTTCTGCAACGACATTTTCCGGAACCGAAATCTCCAAGTCGAATGTCTTAGCGCAAGCTGTTTCTGATTTTTCTGTTTCTATATCACCGCGCACTGATGTCACTGTATAGCAATATGTTGTTTTACAATCCAAGTTTTCAATCATGCAAGAAGTTGCATCTGTCACTGTTGCTACGATTTCATTATCAGAGTCATAAACATTGTATGATGCAACATTTGAAGCCGCTGTCCATGTCAATAATATTGATGAAGGGCTGATTGCCACCGCTTCCACATCACTCGGTATTGAAGGAAGAGGTTCCACCGGTGTCAACATCGTTTCTGTAACCAATTTGATATTATCAAGGATAATAGCATCGCCATCTGTTTTTTTATAGTGACGGAATCCGATATATATTTCTTTACCTGCGTAATCTTCCAATAAGAAAGCCTTTGTATCGCCTGCGGTGTTACCATATTTTTCATACCATACGACTTCAAAATTCACGCCGTCTTCTGAAACGACTATTGCATATTGGTCTTGCTTGTCTTCTAATCTTTGTCTGACGTCCCATTCAAGAGCTGATGTCTCTGTAATAAAATACGATTTTTCCGTAACAATATAATTGTCAGGAGTATGTATCATTTCTCTTAAAGTATTATAAGTCATTGAGAATATTGCCAAAGATCCGTCAACGCCATAGTATCTTTCTTTAAATTCTTCTACGACGGCTGAAAAATCTTGAGGCAAACTCCAATTCGGGCAACCAAGACTTGCTTCATTTCCTTGGAAAAGACGCATTCCTTGTTTTGTTCCATCGTTGAAATCGAAATTAAAGGTCATAAGTTTCGATAATGTTGATTGGCATATTTCTTCAGACAATTCCGATTCTTTATCTTTTAAAGCAGAAACTCTAAAGCAATAATTTGTATTTGACGACAAACCTCCTATCGTATAAGTAGTTGACATCCAATACTGCTCTATCAAATCACCGTCTTTATAGATGTTATAATACGATGCATTTTCTGATGCTGTCCACGACAATTCGATTTCAGTATCGCTCAAAGCCACTGCTTCCAAATCTGTCGGGGCATCTGGAGCTGGTTCTAAGATTTCTCCTGAGCCGTCATCAACAATGGTAAATATAACATGGTTAAGCATTTCTTTTAAAGTACCGCCTGTTGGCTTTATGTTAGTTGCGTCGTATTCATTGTTCCAATTATTAACATAAAGCATTCTATATTTGCCTGGTTCTGTACTGTTAGTTGCAAAGAAAGTGTAACCATGATATGCATCAGAAACATCATTTATACATAATACAACATTCTTTCCTTTTTTGTATGTGAAAGGTTTCTGGAAAGTGATAGTTGTCCATTCGCCGACACTAAACGACAAACTACCTTCATAGACTAAATCTTGTTCGGTGACTGCAAACCAATCAGTGTTGTTGCTAAAAGATGATTTGTCGGTATTTAACATGTACACCTTGAAACTACGTGAAAAAGTAGAATACGATACATTTCTGGTAACCTTGAAAGATACATCGGTTATTTTGCCTGATTTTCCTTGCATTTCATCTGCCAAAAAAATCTGCTGAGTTATACTATAATCGTGATAAGTGGAAGTTGGCGAATAATTAACGGCTTCACCTTCGCTACCAATTGTTATTGTCTCTGGTTCTTGCGCATAAAGCCCCCCTAACAAGCCAAACAAGCACAACATTGTGAATAATAAATTTCTTTTCATAGCACGTTTATTTAAATTAATAATTTGCAAAAAACTTAACGAAAAATACTTACATCTTTAGAAATCATTTCAGTTTGAAAACGAGCGATAAACGCAGTATGATTCAAAATCAAAGTATATTACGAGAATAAAACTGTAAGAGTTTAGCAATCGCAAATGTAGCATTTTTTTTCAAATGCAATAATCATATTAAAAAAAAATCATGAACAAAGAATTTGGGGCATCAGTATTTCAGGGCATCAGGGGATAATAACCTGAGAATCCGAGAAATATTTATAAAACATTTGGTCTTTTGCCTTTAGCCCTTAGCCAATTTTTCAGGTTTTCAGATTTTCAATTTCTCAGTAAAAAGGGTGTTCAACAGCTTAAATATCTCCTTTTATTCTATCTATTTCTCTTCTTTCTTTTTTAGTCGGACGTCCGGCGCCTCTGTCGCGATATTCGACTTTATAAGCGTGGAGAAATTCTATTCTCTCGTATTCTTCTTTCGGGGTTAAATCAATATAAACCTCCTCGACTTGTTTTGGAGAAACACGACTTTTTGGAATGCTTTTTACTTCAACGACTTTATGAAGCTGTCCAAGTTGTACTTGAATCTTTTCGCCAATCTTGACATCACGCGACGGCTTGATGGAAGTGTCGTTAACCTTAACCTTGCCACCCTTGCACGCATCAGCAGCAAGAGTACGCGTCTTAAACAAACGAGCACACCATAACCATTTATCAATACGAAGTTCTTCCATTTTTTTGTCAACAGACAACGGACAACAGTCAACAGTCATCGTCCACAGTCATTGTCAATTGTTAATTGTTAACTGTTAATTACAATTATTTTTCTCTGAAAAATAATTGTATCGGCACTCCGTTGAAGTTCCAGTTTTGTCTTATCTT
>JAZOCI010000003.1:0-7648 GCA_045596465.1 Bacteroidales bacterium
GAAACTAACAATAACAACACAGTAAACGTAATGCCAAGAATTGGCGACACAGCTCCAGCTTTCACAGCAAAGACAACACAAGGCGAAATCAACTTCCCAACAGACTTCAAAGGTAAATGGAAAATATTATTCAGTCACCCAGCCGACTTCACTCCGGTATGTACCTCTGAGTTCATGACTTTCGGCAGCATGGCGGAAGAATTTGAAAAACTCAACACTCAGCTCGTAGGACTTTCAGTCGATGGTTTGTACAGTCACATCGCGTGGTTGCGCACCATCAAAGAGAAGATCGACTGGAAAGGCATGAAAGACATGGAAATAAAATTCCCTCTCATCGAAGACATCACCATGAATGTAGCTAAATTATACGGCATGATACAACCGGGTGAGAGTACTACATCGGCGGTACGCGCAGTCTTCTTCATCGACCCACAAGATAAGATTCGCACTATCATGTACTATCCTCTCGCATTAGGACGTAACTTCGATGAAATCAAGAGAGTGTTGATAGCACTTCAAGCAGCCGACCATTTCGGTGTGGCTATGCCAGCCGACTGGCGTCCAGGTGATGAAGTCATCGTCCCGACAGCAGGCTCATGTGGTGTGGCAAAAGAAAGAATGCAAAGCTCTGAAGATGAGATGCACTGCTATGACTGGTTCTTCTGCACCAAGAAACTTAACAAGGAAGAAGTTGAGAAAGCACTTAATTTATAATTAACAATGTACAATTGACAATGTACAATTGACAATGAAGAATATACTAACACTAATGCTGCTGCTCTTTACCTTGGGAGCGGCAGCTTCTAACGAAGAGGAAAAGACAATGAAAGCAACTAACTTAACTAAACAGGATTTTATCAATAAGGTGATGGATTACAAATCGAATCCGTCGGAATGGAAATATAAAGGCGACAAGCCAGCTGTCATCGACTTCTACGCTTCATGGTGTGGACCGTGCAGAATGATGGCTCCTATCATGGACGAGCTCGCAAAGGAATATGAAGGCGAGGTTTATATCTATAAGATTGATACGGAGGCAGAGATGGAGTTGGCGCAGCTCTTTGGCATACGCTCGATACCTTCGATATTGTTTGTCCCGATGGACGGGCAACCTATGATGATGCAAGGTGCCATGCCGAAAGCGGAATTACAGAAAGTGATAAAAGACGTTTTGTCAGTTGATAATGAACAATGAACAAAGAACAATGAACAAAGAACAAAGAACAAAGAACTAAGAACAAAGAACTAAGAACTAAGAACTAAGAACTAAGAACTAAGAATGGGAATGCCTTACAAATATAAGAGGTCGACAAAATCTTGCCGACCTCTTCCTTTAAATTCCAGAGCTTCATAACTCCATAACTCCACAACTCCACAACTCCATAACTCCATAACTTCATAACTCCTACAACACAGAGACGCGTTTCACTGCAACGCCATTTTCTGTTGTGATGCGTACCAAATAGATGCCTGACTCAAATTGTTTCATGTTGATGATTGTCTCATCTGAGTTGGTTTCTCTGTCGTAAACTATTTGACCTAAGGCATTGACGATAGTGATATGTCTCATGTTTTCAGCAGTGATATTCAAATTACCATCTGTTGGGTTAGGATATATCATCATGCCCTTGACGCCGTTTTCGTCTATCGCTGTCACTTCAACGACGACATAATTCATTGTTGTGTCGCTGTATGCGAGAGCAGGCTCTGATTCGCATTCCTCTTCACCGCGAGTATAAACAGCTGTGACTTGATAATAGTAAGTTCCCTTTTCTGTTTTGTCGAAATATTTGTTAGTTTTTGTCTCAGCTATCTTTTGGTAATTACCGTTTGTTGTGCTGCGGTAGATGTTGTAGTGATCCAAGACTGCATCTTCGGCTCTTGTTATTTCGCGTTCACCTCTTACGTCATTAGAAACGAAAGCTCTCAAGTACCATGTTACATCGACCTTGCCTTGGCTCATCTCTAATATGTCGCCCCAAGTAGTTCCGTCCAAGGAGCACCATCTTCCGTTAGGGTCGCCGGTGTTGTCTGTACAGCCTGCAGGATATTGTGCGCCGGTTTGATATAAAGTGATCCACAGGTTTTCTCCTTCAGGTACAGGTATAGGATATGTGAGGTCAACTTGGATTATTTCTGGTTTATCAGCGTTTTCTGGCCATCCGTTGAATTTGATGTTTTGTGAGTGGATAGGTGTTCCTGGAGCATTTTTACCTCCATAATAGATGTTCAATGTTGCTTCGCACTCTTCGATGTCGAACAATGAGATTTTTGTGATGCTTGAACCTTTATATTCTGTGAGATCGTCTGCAGGGAACATGACTCCCCAATATATAGTTCCGCCGGCTCCTGCTACTTTAGAATATTCTCCATCATCATAATGTAACCATTTCTTGACGTAAGGCCATACCAATGTAGCACCGAATGTGCCGTCTTCTTTCAATGTGCTTGCTCCGTAGAGACCGGTAGGACGTTCGCAAACCAACTCTTCATATAATTTAAGTTCTCTTGTGACAGGACATGACATCGCATAATATGTTTCGTCTTTCTCACCGCCATAGACAACTCTTATTGTATATTCATAATCTATGTTGACATTTTCTAACTCATCTGTAAATGACTCGCCTTTCACTGGTTCTGGAGTGATGAGTACGCCGTCGCGGAAGATTATAGTGCCGAGAGGTTCTATTGTTGTGACTTCAGGTTCTTCTACTATTGTTTCATCATACGGATCTACGTATGCACGTATCATCCATGCTCCATACCAGCCTTCTCCAAAGTAGTTTGCGTCATACCACATAGAGCCGTCACCAGAGGTCCAGCGGCTGTTAGGATCGCCCATGTCTTTTGAGTATGCTGCTGGATACTCACCTGAACCGTATTCGTTTGAGAATTGAATCCAGACATTGTCTTTTCCGGTGATAGTGATAGGTGTGTCTAATTCAAATTCGACGTATTCTTTTTTACCTGTTGTCTCGTATGTCTGTAAGTGAACCATAGCTCCAGGAGTGATGTCACCACCAAAGTGAATACTGAAGGCTCCTTTGTGTTCGCAATTGTCATATAATGCAACTTTCGAAATAGTTCTGTTGGCATAATCAGAAATGACATCAGCAGGGAACATGATAGCCCAGAAAATTTGTGTTGGATCTAACATGCCGTTTGCTCCTGGGATGAAATTGCCCGATGCGCTTTCGTAAATGCCATTGTCGTAATGTAACCATTCACCTTCTTCTTCCTCAACTGTACCTCTTGTTGTTGAGCCTGTCAATTTGATGTTATCTACATTGATCCAGAAGTTGCCTGCAGAGTTGAAGTGACGTACAGCT
Organism: Bacteroidales bacterium; assembly: GCA_045596465.1. Classification (GTDB taxonomy): domain Bacteria; phylum Bacteroidota; class Bacteroidia; order Bacteroidales; family F082; genus Limimorpha. Next base: position 3,330 of record JAZOCI010000003.1, read on the forward strand.
ATATAAATTACTTGTCCTGCGTATTTGCTGAGGTCTATTTCTTTGTTAAACCATTGACTTTGTATTGATGAGTCGTCAACATTACCAGCTGTCAATGTTTCTTCGAATATCATTTCAAAGTCATCAGCTTTGGTGTTGCTCTTTGTTGAGATAGCGATACCGTAATGTTCTGCAGGATTGTCTTTACTTTGAGCAGCGACGCTGAAAGTAAGTTTTGATGTGGCGGTGATAGTATATTTCTTGCTTGTCACCAAGAAGTTGTTAGGATTGATAGCTCCGTCTTCGTTGTCGTATGATATAGAAGCCACGCAATGAGTGCCGTCGATACCGAAACCTTGGTTAGCAAATTCTGATGTGTTTTGCCAGTTACGTCCGTCGCCATCAGCGTCAATGGTTGTCCAGCCTGTCAATGTGCCGTTGTCGAAGTCTGAAGAGAATTCGTAATGAGGTCCAGTCTCTTCTTCAACTATTGGCATAGCCCATGAGAGAACTGCATTGCCGTCTTTTTCATTCACTTTGAAATTCACCAAGTTAGCAAATTCATCGCAAGCAACGTAGGTCCATGTATATTCCATCATGACATTTTCTGTAGTGCTCTTAGGAAGAACTGTTGTCTTGTATGTCTCATTTTCAGTTAATGACTCAACATCAAATTGATAATATCTGTCGGTAACGTTTTCTGCTATTAACTCGTCGTTGAGCAATACGTTGAAAGCGATGTTTTCTTCTTTATATTCCCACATTGCCCATGCTGTTGGAGAAACGTAAAGTCCGTCAACGATTTCTGGCATTACTTCCAAGATGCGGTCTATTGTTTTTTCTTCTAATATTTCTGCTGTTCCTTCTACTGTGTAATAACCTTTCAAAGTTATATTGTATTTATATGTGCCTCTGCGTACTTCCACTTGAACTTTACCTGTTGCATCGACTGTAGCTTCGTATTTATAAGCGTCATCGTCTACGTTTGTCAATGTTACTACAGCATCTTTAACAGAACCGTTGTCGTTGGTCGTTACGTTGAAAGTAGCTGTTGTGTTCATGTCTTTTTCTATTGCATTTGACCAGACGATGTCAGATGCTTTAGCGACTTCTGTGTCTGATATTTGAGCAGAGACTTTGATGTTGTCGACACCAACGCCGAAGTTTGTTGAATTGACGTCTTCATGAACGAAAGCGAGGTATATTGTCTTGCCTGAACATGCAGTAAGATCTATTTTTGCATCTTTCCATACTATGTTGGAATTTTCTTTATCGGCGTATAATTCAGTCCAAGGACCTGTTGCTGATTCCGAATATTTGACATAGAAAGGATCACCTTTGGTGTTGCCTATACCAATAGGAGCGACGTAGCTGAACTCGAGTGTCGGCTCTATGGCTTTTGTCAAGTCGATGGCAGGTGTTACTAAATAGAACTCTGCTACTTCACGATTGTTGACCGAGAAAACGAATTGTTGTCCTGAGTTAGGATTTGCCACGTTGTTGATAGCTTTTGATGTTCTCCATGGACCTGCAATAGCTGATTCTGGTTTTGATATGCTTGACCATCCTTCTGGAATTATGCCCTCTTTTGTTGTCTCAAAACCTTCTTCTAAGAGAGTTTCAACATTGCCACGTGTCTTGGTTTGATATAAGGCTGCGACGCCATATTTGTAAACTCCCCATTTCGATTTTGTCCATTCCGCATCTTGATATGATGTTGATGTTAAATTGTTAGCGATTATAACAGGAGCTTCGTTGTTTCTTGTTTGATATAATCTGTATCCGCTGAAAGTGTGATTTGCAGACTCTTCTGTTGGAGCTACCCATGTGATGTTGACATTGTCGTCGGCTTCTTCTGCCAAGACATTTGTCGCTGTAGGAAGTTTGCCGTCAACCAATTTTACGTTGTCGACTAAGATAGTGTCTTGATTTTCTTGTGTGCTATGAAGAATTCCGATGTAGACTTCTTTGCCGGCGATGTATTCAAGTGAAATCTCTACTGTGTTCCATTTTGTTGCTGAATCTAAAGCTGTTTCGTCTTGCAATGTCATGAAACTTTCGCCGTCTAAAGAATATACTACTCCGATGCCGTATTTTTCGATGTTTTTATCTGATAAGGTACGAACATCGAAAGAGATTTTCGATTCGGCATAAATCGCGTATTTTTCTTTTGTCGCGATGATGTTGTTCGGATTGATGCTATCAGATGACACTGAATAGATATAGCCTTCTTCTGAAAGAAGCCAGTCTCTGCCGTCGTTGTCACGGTCTATAGTGTTCCACTCTTCGATGGAATCGTTGCTGAAATCAAAGAAGAATCTCGATTTTACTTCTTCTTGATTAGCTTGCAATGTCAATGGAAATAAAATTGCCATCAACAAAAAACTAGTTAGAAATCTTTTCATAATTCTTAATTTGGTTAATATCAAATAATTATACTTAATTTCTGATTTGATAAAAAATAATTCGTAAGTGTTTTGAGTTTATTTTTATATTAGGCAAAGATATGAACAAAATCTTAAATTTATAACAAAAAAAAGATTTTTTTAATACGGAGGTTTAAAATCCGAAAACCTTGCTTTATAGTATAAAAAAAAAGCACCCTGAGGTGCTTTTCATTTTATAGTTTTCTGCTGATTTCTTTGATGGTATAACCTTCGATGATGTCACCGACCTTGATGTCGTTGTATCCGTCGATGTTAAGCCCGCATTCGAAACCTGCACTGACTTCCTTGACGTCGTCTTTATAACGTTTCAAAGAGCCGAGCGAACCGGTGTGAACCACGATGCCGTCTCTGATGATACGTATCTTGGTCTGTCTATTGACCTTTCCGTCGAGAACCATACAGCCTGCGATACGACCGACTTTGCTGATGTTGAAGACTTCTCTGATTTCGATGTTGCATGTGACAACTTCTTCAATTTCAGGAGCCAACATACCTTCGATAGCCGATTTGATTTCTTCGATAGCTGTGTAGATAATAGAGTAGAGGCGGATGTCGATTTCTTCCTTCTCTGCCAAACGGCGTGCCTGCAATGTAGGACGTACGTTGAAACCTACTATGATAGCATTCGATGCTGAAGCTAACAAAATGTCTGATTCGCTGATAGCACCGACCGACTTGTGAATCACGTTGACTTGAACTTCTTGTGTAGAGAGTTTCAACAATGAGTCTGCCAGAGCTTCCGATGAACCGTCGACGTCGGCTTTGACGATGATGTTGAGTTCCTTGAAGTCGCCGATAGCGATACGTCTTCCGATTTCATCGAGTGTGATATGTTTCTGGGTACGTAAGCCTTGCTCTCTTTGTAATTGTTGACGGCGTGTCACGATGGCTTTCACTTCTTTCTCGTCGTTGAGAACGTTGAAGTTGTCGCCGGCTTGTGGAGCGCCATTCAAACCTAACATCAGAACAGGTGTTGAAGGTCCTGCCGATTTCACGGCTTTGTTCTGCTCGTTGAACATAGCCTTGACCTTGCCGTATGTAGTACCTGCAAGAACCATATCGCCTACTTTCAATGTTCCGTCTTGAACCATGATCTTAGCCACATAACCGCGACCTTTGTCAAGAGCTGATTCTATGATAGTTCCCTTAGCGGCTTTCTTAGGATTTGCCTTAAGGTCTAAGAACTCAGCTTCTAACAAAACCTTGTCTAACAACTTGTCAACGTTGAGACCTTGTTTAGCGGAAATCTCTTGTGACTGATATTTGCCTCCCCATTCTTCAACGAGGATATTCATCTGTGATAATTCTTGATAAATCTTCTGTACGTTAGCCGTAGGTTTGTCTATCTTATTGATAGCAAATACGATTGGCACGTTAGCGGCTTGAGCGTGGTTAATAGCTTCAACTGTCTGAGGCATAACGCTATCATCGGCGGCGATCACTATAATCGCTACGTCTGTCAAACTCGCACCACGAGCACGCATAGCTGTAAAAGCTTCGTGACCCGGAGTATCCAAGAATGAAATCTTCTTGCCAGATGCTGTGGTGACTTCGTATGCACCAATATGTTGGGTGATACCTCCAGCTTCGCCTGCTGCTACGTTAGCATTACGGATACTATCCAAAAGTTTCGTCTTGCCGTGGTCAACGTGACCCATGACGGTGACGATAGGAGCTCTTGGAATCAAGTCCTCAGGTCTGTCTTCTTCTTCGTTGCTCGATAAGGCTTCTTGTACGTCGATGCTGATGAATTCAACTTTGAAGCCAAACTCTTCTGCTACTAATGTTAGAATCTCCGCGTCAAGACGTTGGTTGATAGATACAAAGACACCTAAACTCATACATGTTGAAATGACCTTGGTGACAGGTATGTTCATCATGTTAGCCAATTCG
>JAZOCI010000004.1:0-8169 GCA_045596465.1 Bacteroidales bacterium
GAATCGCAGTTCAAACTCGGAAGTTATTATTACGAAGGCAAGGGCGTGGAGCAGGACTCTGTGTTGGCAGTTGAATGGTTTACTAAAGCGTCTGATTTAGGACATGCTGATGCTCAGAATATTCTTGGATTGTGTTATTACAATGGTTATGGTGTTGAAGAAGATAGAGATTTGGCCTTGAAATTATTTACCAAAGCCGCTGAACAAGGTAGCTCTGATGCGCAAAATAGGATAGGAAATTATTATTATAATGCCTTAAATATTGAAAATAACTACATCATCGCCGTTGAATGGTATTCTAAATCGGCAGAACAAGGTAATGATGATGCTCAATACAGTCTTGGAAATTGTTATTTTAAAGGTATAGGCGTAGAACAAAATTATGAAAATGCTGTAAAATATTACGCTCAATCGGCAGAACAAGGCAATGCTGAGGCTCAATATAGTCTTGGCTTATGTTATTATAGTGCTTATGGCGTGGAACAGGATTATCAAAAAGCTGTAGGGTGTTATTCAATGTCTGCAGAACAAGATAATGTCAGTGCACAGTATGATTTGGCGATATGTTACTATAACGGTCAAGGTGTGGAGCAGGATTTTGAAATGGCAGTGGAATGGCTTAAGAAAGCGTCGGTGCAAGGTCATGGCGATGCTCAGAATCTGCTCGGATATTGTTATGAATATGGTCAGGGTATAGAAAGAGATTTCGATAAGGCTGTGGAATGGTATTCGAGAGCTGCCGAAGCTGGTAACGCAGGCGCACAATGTAATCTTGGAAAATATTACTACAACGGTTTTGGTGTGCAAAGAGACTTTGAAAAGGCTGTGGAATGGTTCTATAAATCAGCGCAACAGGGTAATAGCGAAGCTCAGTTCGGCTTGGCTTCTTGTTATTATTATGGAACAGGCGTGGAACAGGATTATTATAAAGCTGTCGCTTGGTATATGGAAACCGCTAAGCAAGGAAACGTTGAGGCTCAATGTCTTTTAGGTTATTGCTATCAGATAGGTCAAGGTATTCAGCAGAGCTTCGATATGGCTGTCTATTGGTATAAGAAAGCGGCAGAGTTAGGAAACGCCAAAGCACAATGTCTGCTCGGATATTGTTATCAGATTGGTCAAGGCGTGGAACAAAATGTCGAACTCGCAATAGAATGGTATAAAAAAGCTGCGGCACAAGGCGACCAGAGTTCAATGCTTAAACTCAGAGAACTCGGTGTTAACTATATGAATAGGTGATAGTTTAACTGATAACTACTTCTTTCCAGTCGGCACTTCCATCACCCCAGTTGCCGACTAAAGAAGGATGTTTGACGTAGCCTTTAAGTAATTTCAAAAAGTCTTTCCTCGGAATGGTATGTGCACCCATTCTTCTGAAATGTGGCGTGTCTTGTTGCACATCAATAAGGTCGAAGTTGTTGCGTGTCAAGAAGTCACAGAGGTTATATAAAGCCACTTTCGAGGCGTCGGTCTTAGTGTGAAACATAGACTCGCCACAGAAGACGCTACCGATAGAGACACCATATAAACCGCCGACTAATTCATTGTCGCAATAAGTCTCGACAGAATGCGCAAAGCCGATGCGGTGTAGTTCTTTGTAAGCCGCTATCATATCGTTGCAAATCCATGTCCCGTCCTGATCTTTCCTTTCAACATTTGCACACATCTCTATGACCTTGTCGAAATTGGTGTCGATAGAACATGAATATCTGTGAGAATCAATGGTTTTTTGCAACGACTTGGTGATTTTCATCTCAGTAGGTTTCATCACCATGCGCGGGTCGAGTGACCACCACAAAATAGGCTCGCCTTCGGAATACCAAGGGAAGATGCCGGAAGAATACGCTATGATAAGTCGTTCGGGAGATAAATCGCCTCCTATAGCGAGGAGACCGTCTTGATTTGCAAGATTCGCAGACGGGAAGTCATATACATCATCTGCTAATAAATATACCGACATAGCATTGAGTATTTAGTTAAACCTTAGCCGTTAGCCATTGGCTTTTAGCTTTTTATCGTCACAAATATAAACTCGTATTTTGTGAAAAGCAATACTTGTAACTAAATAGTTATCCACAAAATAATGATGAAAATTGTTGATAAAAAAGTCGATAAAAATCTAAGAATCTGAGAAACTGAGAATTTTTTTAGATTTTAAGATTTTCAATTTCTCGGATTTAAAAATATCAATACTCCACTTCTTCCAAGAAGAGCGCGTGTGCAGGCATCGAAGTTCCTGCTGAGCAACGGTTTTTGTTTTCTATTACATCGCGGAATTGCTGTAAGGTGAGCTTGCCTCGTCCTACTTCTAAGAGCGTTCCTACTACAGCACGCACCATATTTCTTAAAAATCTGTCGGCTTTGATTTTAAAAACCAACAAGTCGTTTTCTTTAAAGAAACAAGCTTCCATGATCTTGCAATTGTTGGTCTTGACCTGCGTGTGTAATTTCGAGAAACTCGTGAAGTCGGTGTATTCAAATAAGATATTTGCGGCTTCTTGCATCAATTTTACATCTAACTTGCCGTAATAATAGTACGCGTCGTGAGTGTGAAACGGATTCTTTGTTTGAGATATATAATAATGATAAGTCCTTGATTTTGCGTCGAAACGGGCGTGAAGTTCATTGTCAACTTCCCAACATTTATAGATTACAATGTCATTTGGCAAAAAGATATTCAGTCGATAAACGAACTCCTCGCAGTTGGATATTTCTTTTTCTAAATCGAAATGAGCGTAGAAGTTACGGGCGTGTACTCCGGTGTCGGTTCTGCCGCAACCTGTGATGCTGATCTTCTCACCGAGCTTGAGACTGAGGCATTTCTCTAATTCTTCTTGCACGGAAATTTCGTTAGGTTGGATCTGCCAGCCGTGATAACGTGAGCCGTTGTATGCGAGATGTAAAAAATATCTTTTCATGACTTCACATCGAACTTATAATATCTCACAATCATTATTATCGAAAGTATCGTCGCGATGACGTCTGAAATAGGAATGCTCCACCATACCCCTTTGATGCCAATGAAATTCGGTAGTATTAATAACAAAGGTATGAGGAATAAGACTTGTCGCGACAGTGACAATACTATTGATTTTTTGGCTTTGCCGATACTTTGGAAGAAGTTGCCGATGACGATAGGGAAAGCAATTATAGGGAAGGTTGCCATGACGATTCTCATGCCATCGACGGAATAGTTTAATAATTCTTCGTCGTCGGTGAATAAGGCGCATACGAATCTTGGTATAGTTTCTCCTATGAGACAGCCGATACATAATGTTATGAATGCCAAAACGATGGCTTTTTTTAATGCTTCTGTCACGCGCTCAAACTGACGAGCTCCGTAGTTGTAACTTACAATCGGTTGCATGCCTTGCGTGATTCCCATGACTATCATGGTGAATAAGAAAGCAACGCGGTTTACGATGCCGTAAGCTCCTACGGAGAGGTCGCCGCCGAATCTTTTTAATCCGTTGTTAATTAAGATGATGATGACGCAAAGTGCCGAGTTAAGTAAAAATGGCGACAATCCGATGGCGAGTATGTCTTTGATGATTTTTATGTCGAAGACGAAGTCGCTCTTTTCTAAATGAACGAGTTCGTTTTTGTTCATGAATATCTTGATGAGATATATGAGCGGTATTGTCTGCGCGATGACTGTGGCGATGGCAGCTCCGCGTATTCCCATGCCGAGAGGGAAAATGAAGAGCCAGTCCAAGAATATGTTGGCAACGACTGTTATTATCGTCGCTATCATGGCTTGGTTTGGGTGACCTGAAGCTCTTAATACAGAGTTCAGTCCGTGATAGAGATGAGTGATGATATTGCCAAGAAGAATGACTTGCATGTATTCGTAGGCATAAGGTAATGTCTGTTCGCTGGCACCGAAGAAGAAAAGTATTGGTTTAAGGAATGCGAGGCAAACGACAGTGAAGATTATTCCGAAGAAGATGTTGAGCATTATTGTGTTTGAGAGTGCGCGGCTTGCTTTGGCGTAGTTTTTTCTGCCGAGTTCCATGGCTGTCACTGTGGAGGCTCCGACACCAACCATAGCTCCGATGGCCGCTCCTAAGTTCATGAAAGGGAAGGTGATGGCTAATCCGGAGATGGCTAAAGGTCCGACGCCGTGTCCGATGAAGATGCTGTCCACCATGTTGTATAACGACGATGCTGTCATCGCGATGATGGCTGGAGTTGCGTATTTCTTCAATAACTTGCCAACGCTTTCTGTGCCTAATAATAACGCTCCTTTCGGTTCACTCATGTCTTAAAATTTTAAGGTGCAAAATTGCAAAAAAAACCTCAATTATAAACCGAAAATCTTTAAATAATTTTTCATATAAGAATGTTAAAAATCAATATTTTAGAAAATAAGTACAAAACCTCCGCCATTACTCATTTTGGCTCTGTAGATATTGTCTTCTATAGTGATGTTGTTTTTTGAATAATCTTCTGCTATTTTGTTGGCGTTGACGCCGTCGCGAAATTCAACGGCTTTGTTTGTTTTCAGATTTAATTCTGAGAGATTTATCTTTATCTCGCGTTCTTCCCAATTCGTTATTCCGCCCACATACCATCTGTCGCCAGAACGACGTGCTATCACGACATATTCTCCGACTTCGCCGTCTAAGGATATTGTCTCGTCCCAAACTGTTGGAATCTCGGCGATGTATCTCGCGCATTCATCTTCGTCTCTGTAGTTGCTTGGGCTGTCGCAAAGCATGTTGAACGGCGACTCGAAAATAACATATTCCGCAAGTTGTCTGCATCGTGTACCTTGACTCATAGGCTCGCTCCACACTGCGCGGTAGTTGTCTTTGTTGGCGTTACGCATAGCACCCTGGGTGAAATCCATCGGTCCGGCAAGCATTCTGATAAAAGGTATGGTGGTTTCGTATGTAACCAAATCAATGTCCTGATTCCATTTAAGGTTTTCCAATCCGTATACACCTTCAAAGTTCAGGACGTTAGGGAAGGTTCGATTCAGACCTGTCGGCTTATACGCTCCGTGGAAGTCGATGATGAGATTGTATTTGGCGGCTGTCTCCGCCATCTTATAATAAAAATCGACCGCCTTCTGATCGTCTCTGTCGATGAAATCGACCTTAAAACCTTTCACGCCTATCTCTGAATAATATTTGCATATCTCTTCCATGTCACGCTCTATAGCGTAGTAGCCTGCCCATAAAACAATGCCAACGCCTTTGCTATCAGCGTATTCTACCAAATCGATGATGTCGATTTCAGGAATGACATCGAATAAGTCAGCGACTTTATTCACAGCCCAGCCTTCGTCCAAAATGACATATTCTATGCCGTATTCCGAAGCGAAGTCGATATAATGTTTGTAAGTCTCATTATTTATACCTGATTCAAAATCAACGTTTTTAATGTTCCATGCGTTCCACCATTCCCAAGCTACTTTCCCAGGGACAATCCAGCTTATGTCGTCGATGCGTGAAGGTGAAGCCAATCGATAAACCATGTCGTTGTTCGTCAAATCCTTATCGTTCTCAGAAATAATCATACAACGCCAAGGGAAATTTCTCGTTCCTTGAACTTTTGCAATATAATTCTCGCGTTTTTTGACAATTGTTTGTAGATTGTTATATCCGCCTTGTTCTTCAACCTTAGGGTAGTTTGCTTGTAATCCTATGATACTGTTACTCTTGTATTTGTTTTTTGTGAGATATGTCCCGGGATAATCCTCTAAATCGGCTTCTGTTATCACGACTTTTTTACCGTCTTTAAGAGTAATTAACAAAGGTGTAAAAGCTAATTTGTCATCTTGCATTTCGGATATTGACGTGACGGTATAAGTATTTTCAAAAGAATTGAAGAACTGCTTGCTGATGACGTCGCCTTGACTGTTATGTGAATTTACGTAAGGAATATAAGCGATCTGGTCGCCATCAAAATTGTATGTGATATTTTCTTTTGTTACGATGATAGGCTTAGGAAATTTGGTGCAGAAACGATATGCGACCCCGTCGTCGTAAGCCCTGAATTGAATGCTGAAACCACTTTTAAAGTTGAGAGTCAGTTCGTTGTAATTGTTGCTTATTGATTCTTTTTTATAAAAATTGGCTTTTATTGTCTCGTTTATACTTTCGTTTTTGTAGCTTCTCACGATAGGATTCGCGCCTAATATTTTGCCGTCGTTCAGTTCCATCGATATCGGCGAGTCGTTGATGACGACGGTGTTTTCGTGTGTTACGGAGTATTTTAAGAAATCGGCGTCAGTTGTTATTGTAATGTTAATTTTTTTTTGCGGAGATTCTAAATTATACGTTTTTTGAGAAATTGCGAGATTGGAATTTAATATGATTAAGAAACATATTATCAATGATTTAGCTTTCATAATATTAGTCTTGAAATGATTTTAATTTTGTTTCAAAGATACTAAAAATAATCTTATTTGATTAAGAAAAAATGCTTAACTTTGGCAAAAAAATAATTAGACATGAATCTTTTATTAATCAGTAATTCAACGAATTTTGGAGAGACATATTTGGCATGGCCTATGAGTCAGCTTGAGTCTTTTTGCGAGAAAAATAATCTTAAGTTGGACAGTAAAATCGTTTTCGTTCCTTTTGCCGGCGTATTTATCAACGGAAATCCATATCCGCAAAGTTATGATGCATATACGACGAGAGTTAAGAATGTGTTTGCTGAGAAGTTGGGCTTGAATAATTTCGTTTCCGTTCATGAAGTTGAAGATAAGATTCAGCTTGTGAATGAAGCTGATTGTATTGTTGTTGGAGGTGGCAACACTTTCCATCTTGTTGCTGAGCTTCACAGATATGGCTTGATGGAAGCTATCGCTAAGGTTGCCAAGAACGGAACTCCTTATATCGGTTGGAGTGCGGGCTCTAATATTGCATGCCCTACTTTATGTACTACAAACGACATGCCTATAGTGCAACCTGCTTCGTTCAACACTTTGAATCTCGTCCCTTTCCAAATCAATCCTCATTATTTAGATCCACATCCGGAAATCGACAAGATGATTAAGCATGGAGGTGAGACACGTCAGGATCGTATTAACGAATATCTCGCTGTAAATCAAGATAAGAAAGTTGTGGGACTTCGTGAAGCATCTGCTATCTGGGTCGTCGGTGACAAGTATATATTAAAAGGTGGTAAGAAGATGGTCGTGTTCAAATACGGAGTAGAACCTCTTGAACTCGAACCAAACGCTGACGTGACGAACTTTGTTATTTGACACAGACATTGACTTTGACATAGAAGTTGTCAGAGTTAATGTTAGTGTCAGAGTAAAACAAAAACCTATATTTGGTGTTTTTAGGAAAAAAAACATCAGATATTATGAAATCAAGGTTATTAACATTGACATTCTTGTTAGTCTTGAGTGGCGGTTTGTTTGCGCAGAGTGCCACCAAGACGGAAAGAATGGAGCGTCGCGAAGCTCGTAAGCAAAAGCAAGCGATGGAATTGGCACAGTCGCGTGCCGAGATGATTAAGTTGGTGAACGACACCACTTTCGTATTGGAAGCCAATACTTTCATCGGACCTTTCGGACAGGAGTCACCTGTGTCTTCCTTTCAAAATTATTTTGCCATCATAGGCGATAAGGTCTCGATAAGCATCGCTTTCAACAATCCGGTCTCTTCTTCGGTGGCATCGCCTTTAGCATGGTACGGTCCTGGTATTCCAGGCGTAGGTCCTGGTTACGGAAATCCGGGTTGGCCTGGCTGGAACTGGCAGTCGTGGGACACTCCAAACACTCCTGCAACACTGACATCGTATAGTGTCGATGTGTCGGATTCTGACGGACCTTTTGTGATAACGGGCTCATTCAGAACATGGACTGGCGTTATCCCCGTAAATTTCAAGGTTTATGTACAAGCCAACGGAACGGGCAGGATAATATTCTATGCCAATGACGGCGGCCAGGCTACTTTCACAGGCGATGTGGTGTCACCGCAAAATGCGGCAACATTATATCCATTGCCTTAAATTTCATTGTCTTGCTTAATCCTAAAATCATTGTAAACAGAGAATATTTCTAAAATTTCTCTGTTTTTTTATGTTTGATGAGTATGAGAAGTATGTTTGGAGATAAAATGGAAAAAAATATTTAAAATCTTCTGATATGATTATTAATAACACGATAAAAAATCGTAAATTTGCATTCCCTGTAAAGTTTTT
>JAZOCI010000005.1:0-9314 GCA_045596465.1 Bacteroidales bacterium
TGTTTTAACTAATTATGGACAAATTCTCTGCGTTAAAGAAAATGCTTCATTATTGCAATTATCAGGATCGTTGTAAGAAAGAGATTTATTCTAAATTAAATTCCCTTGAACTTGATGACGATAATGATAAGAATTTTATCATCGATTTTCTTCAAGATGAAGGCTTTATCAATGATGAACGTTATTGTCGCCTTTACGTGAAAAGCAAGTTGAATGTCAAGAAGTGGGGTGTTAATAAGATTAAGCTCTCGCTTATATCAAAAGGTATTGATAAGGATATTATAGACAACGTGCTTTCTGAAATTGACGAGGATTCATATAAAGATGAACTTGTCAATCTTCTTAAAAACAAGAAGATAAACGAAACCGACCCTTATAAACGTAAGGCGAAGTTAGTGAGATATGCCGTCTCGAAAGGATATTCGCTATCGTTAGTTTTAGAAGTCTATGAGACAATAAGTCAATAAGTCAATGAGTTAATAAGACAATAAGTAGAGACGCGTCAATGTAACCTACAATATAAATACTCATTGGCACGTCTTGTTAATGAATTTTTTCAGATTTTCAGGTTTTAGAATTCTCAGATTTTTCTTATATTCGTACCGGATTTTATTAACTAAATTTTAATCTTATGTTAAACAAACTTTTCGGTTTCGATTCTAAGAAACATAATATTCGCACTGAGATTGTTGCGGGTATTACGACATTCCTCACGATGTCTTACATTCTTGCCGTCAACCCTTCGATGTTCGGTCTGCTCGAGGGAATGCCAGCTGGCGCGGTATTTACGACAACAGCTCTCGCCGCCATCATCGGTACTTTGGCGATGGCGTTTCTTGCTAAACTTCCTTTCGGACTTGCTCCAGGAATGGGTCTCAACGCTTTCTTTGTCTTTACGGTATGTATGGGAATGGGCTACTCGTGGCAGTTCGCTCTGACCGCTGTCTTTATCGAAGGTATCTTATTTATAATCATGACGATAACCAATATACGCGAAGCTATTGTTAATGCTATTCCTAAGAACTTACGTTACGCCATCGGTGGCGGTATCGGTCTTTTCATCGCGTTCATCGGTATGCAGAACGCCGGTATCATCGTCAATGACGACGCCACTCTCATCGCTCTCGGCGACATCACATCAGGCACCGCTCTCTTAGCTCTTATAGGTCTCGTCATCACTGGCGTGCTCTATGCCTTGAACGTCAAAGGCGCGATGCTCATCGGAATCCTCGTCACCACTGTCATCGGCATCCCGATGGGGATAACAGAGTTTAAAGGCATCGTCTCGACACCGGAATCTATAGCTCCTATATTCTGTAAATTTGAATGGCACAACATCTTTACCCTCGATATGCTTGTCATCGTATTCACTTTCCTCTTCATAGATTTGTTCGACACGGTAGGAACGCTCGTCGGTGTCAGCACGAAGGCTAAGATGGTCGATGAAAACGGACGTATCCCAAATCTGAAACAAGCTTTCATGGCTGACGCTATCGCAACGACAGCAGGTGCGATGCTCGGTACTTCAACCACAACGACATACGTGGAAAGTGCAGCAGGCGTGGCACAAGGCGGCCGCACCGGATTGACAGCGTTCTCCATAGCATGTTGTTTCGCAATAGCATTGTTCTTCTCGCCATTGTTCCTCTCTGTTCCTGGAGCTGCTACAGCACCTGTGCTTATCCTCGTCGGTATGCTCATGATGGAGCCTGTGAGAAACATCGACTTCGACGATGCAACAGAAGCTATTCCAAGTTTCATCACTCTCGCCATGATGCCTCTCGCTTATTCAATCTCAGCAGGTATCATGCTCGGCATGATTTCATACGTCATCATCAATATTTGCTGTGGTAAATTCAAGAAGCTCACCCCAGCGATGTACATCTTGGCAGTGCTGTTCATCTTGAAGTACATATTTATTTAATTCATAATTCATAATTCATAATTCATAATTCATAATGCATAATTTGTGGAGACGCGTCGATTACACCAATGAAAATAAACACGGTGTAATTGGCGCGTTTCTTTAATGCATAATTCATAATTGATAGGGATAAAATCTCCCACTGATTGGCACTGATTGGCACGGATAGTTTCTGTGAATATCAGTGAAATCAGTGGGATTTTTTTTGATACATTCAATGTGTCCGTACAAATTTTATCATAGCATCAACTTGGTGACTCGTTGACTTGTAGACTCAAATGCGTTAGGGATTGGAGCGGCATCATCTTGGAACTTATCTAAAAGAATCATCGTCTTTTTTCTTTATTTCGTTAGTAATCATCTCTTCTAATTTATTTTTAGGCAAAAGATATTGAAACTCAGCGACACCAATCGGTTTATGAATATCTTGTAAAGCCAACTCCACTTCCAAATGCTCTTTGTTGGCGCAAAGGATAATTCCTATGGAAGGATTTTCGTCTGCGGTTTTTTCCAACTTGTCTAATAACGACAAATAGAAATTCATCTTGCCAACATATTCAGGTTTGAACTCGCCAATCTTCAATTCGATAGCGACCATAGAACGAAGTCTCCGATGAAAGAATAATAAGTCAACGTGATATTCCTTGTTGTTGAACGACAAAGTATGCTGGTTCCCGATGAAACTAAAACCATTTCCTAATTCCATAATGAAAGAGTTGATTTTATTGACAAGATGTCGTTCTAAATCCAACTCTTTCAACGGCTCGACAGCATCAATAAAACCAAGATGATAACGGCTTCTGAAAATCTCATTCGCATATTCAGCACTTTTACCTGGCATTGTGGAGGCAAAGTTATTAGACCTCTCACTCGCCTGTAAAGAAAGATGATATTCCGATTTCAAGGCAAGGTTCAGCATATCTCGAGACCATCCTTTTGAGATAATTTCGTTAACATAGAACAAAACATGTTCTGCCGATAAATCATAGCTTAACAGCAACAAATTATGTCTCCATGGTAAAACTACAACGCTGCGTTGTAGTTTTATATCTTCTTGATAATAACGAAGATAAAATCGTTTCATATTCCAAAGATTGCTTGGAGACACTCCCATGTTTGGAAATCTCTTCTTCAGATCAACGGATAATCTTTTGACGATATTGTCACCGTGTTTGCTGTCTAATTTGCGTTCTTCCAACAATCTGCCGATTTCCCAATGAGAAGACATTACGGCAGTATTGACTTGCTTTGCGATTCTTAAACGAGAAGATTCTATCACAGCGATAGTCTCATGCAATAAATCCTGATAATCTTCTTCCTTGTAATCATCTGATACATTTACATTTTTAACAGGTTTCATAACATCAATCCTTTCTTTTGGCAAAACTGCAACAGCTTGTTGCAGTTTTCAATTTAAGTTTTAAAAATAAATTTCGGTCTCGGAAACAAATATCATTTCCACTTGCGAAACTACAACATCACCTTTTTTTTGTCAAGACTTTTTCAAAACAAAATCACGCTTTTAACAATTTTTAACGTAAATGTTAATGGAATTAAGAAAGAGATGTTAATGTTTGTTAAGAATTAACGCAGAATGCCGATTTTAATTTATGGATACATTCAATGTGTCCGTACAAATTTTAATATAGCAGCTGCCAATGCGTTAGGGATTGGAGCGGCATCCTTTGCGAGCGCAGTTTAAGAAGCGAAAAAAGATATAGCGGAAAGCCCGACGGCTTGCCGGAACGCCAAAATCTGTTAAAATCTGAGAATCTGAGAAACTGAAAAACTGAAAAATTGAAAGTTGAAAATGGTTTAAGGTTAATAGTTTAGAGTAGTTTTAAATCTGAAAGTTAACGGTTAACAATTAATAATTAACAGTTGACAATTGGGGAGACGTGTCGATGTATTTACAATATAAACATATACTGACACGTCTCATTGATTTATATTTTTGATGTGGAGTCGATGTTTTGTGATTTCTATAATATCCAGTTAAACAAATATCCTGATATGATTATGAAGAAGGTGACGACGGCGAAGAATATTCCTATCAGTTTCCATGTCATGACTTTCTTTAACATCGTCGCTTCTGGTATTGAAAGTCCGATTACCGACATCATAAATGCGATGGCTGTTCCGAGCGGAATGCCTTTTGCAACAAAGACTTCTACAATCGGCACTATTCCAGCGGCATTGGCATAGACGGGAGCGGCTAAGATTACAGCGACCGGCACGCTCCACCATTTGTCGGCAGAGAGATATTGTTCGAAGAATCCTTCGGGGACATAACCGTGCATGAAAGCTCCGATGCCTATGCCTATGAATATGTAAATCAATACGCCACGAACAATGCCCCACGACTCTTTAGTGATGTCGGGCAGTCTTTTCAAAAACGGCGTCTTCTCGTTTTCCCAGATTTCACTTTGTGCAGTCGACTGTTTCTGAGCGTCTTTCACCCAATCGCTTAGATAGCTTTCAAGTTTCATCTTACCCAAGACGAATCCGCCAATCATGCCTAATAATGTTCCGCTTATGATATAAATCAATGTCGCTTTTATCCCGAAAGTGCCTAAGAACATGGCGACAGCTACCTCGCTTACCAATGGTGAGGCGATGAGAAAAGAGAAAGTGACGCCTAATGGAATGCCGCCCTTGACAAAACCTATGAACAAAGGCACGGACGAACATGAACAGAATGGCGTGATGCCGCCAAAAAGCGCGGCTAAGAAATAGTCTAACCCATAAAGCTTGTGCGTAGTCAGGTAGTTACGTAATCTCTCGACAGGAAAATACGCGTTGATGATGCCCATCACAAAGCTGATGACAAAAAGCAATATTATGATTTTTATGCTGTCGTAGAAGAAAAAATTGACTGCTATTCCTAATGAGGTGGCGGCGTCTAATCCGAAGATGCCATATACCAACCAATCTGCAAATCTTTGTATCATAAGCCTAATATTTCTTTGATTTCTTTTTCTGAAGGAACACGCCCTTTAATCTTGATTACGCCATCGAAGACTACAGCGGGAGTCGCTAAGATATTGTAACTCATTATCTCAACAATATCTTCAACTTTGACAAGCTGAATGTCAAGATTGTTATCTTTTATTACCTTTTCCAATAAATTGTAAGTTGTCTTGCATTTTGCGCAACCTGTGCCTAAAACCTTAATTTCCATAATTTTAAAAATAAATTGTTATACAAAAATAAATTCCTATGACGATAAATAGTATTCCCACTATGTTGTTGAACCATTTTTGAATGGCTTGCATCTTGCCGTAAACCACGCCTATTTTGTTTGCGCTGAATGATAAGAACCAAGCAACGATGACTACTGGCAAGGATGTCGCTACGGCAAATATTATTGGAAGGAAGTAGCCCGCTGCCGATGTCGCTGACATTGGGATTAACATTCCGAAATAGAATATACCGCTTGAAGGACAGAATGCTAAGGCGAATAATATTCCTAATAGCAACGCGCCCCAGCCTCCACGACGCGCCACTTTCTCGCCGTCTCCTTTGAAGCCAAATGACGGCAGGTTAAGCCTATGGCCGAAAAGGATGAACAATCCGAAAAGAAGAAGCATAGGACCTAATATCATTTCTCCGTATTTACCTATAAAACGCTGAATGCCAAACATACTCGCACCTTGTTTTAAAATAAGGATTAGAATAACTCCTAAAATTGTGTATGCTAAAGTGCGACCTAAGGTGTAAAGCAATCCGTTTCTGAATATGAGTCTTTTGTTTTCCATATCCTTGCCAATATATCCGATGGCAGCGATGTTGGTTGCCAAAGGACATGGCGACAAGGCAGTGAGAAGTCCTAACAGAAAGGCGGATAACAATGGCATTGTGCTGTTATTCAATATCGACTGCAAAAACTCCATGACGATTATTATTTTAATTGTTCAATCTTTTCAATTATACCTTTCTTGAAAACCTCAGGAGAAGAGTAGGCGTTAGAAAAAGCGAACTCCGTCATGTTGTTAACTTTTTCTTTTTTGCCTTTTATCTTGTTGATAAACAGTGACGACCAAGCTACTTCATATTTATATGCCAACTTTTCGCCTTCCTTGGTGGAAAGGTCGATTTTCTTAAATACGACTTTCCCGTTTTTCATCTCATCGGCAAATTCATTCTCAAGAACTTCTTGTGTCAATGTCTCGATAGCCACGCAAGTGATGCATCGCTTCTTGCCATAAAAATAAATCACTTCGACATAATCGTCGTTGACCGACAATTCATTAGAGACTTTTTTCTCAGACTGTGCGGAGCAACCGCTTACTGTTAAGACGGCAACTATTGCCATCATTAACCTGATGAATTCTTTCTTCATAAGATATAAATTTAATGTTAAATGTTAATGTTATAAACCAATCTTGATTGAATTACAAATTTGTTAGACATCTGAATTTCTTCCACATATCTCCATAAAGGCATTTCTGCTATGAGCATCAGCTGCCACTTTGACGACAATCTGCATAAGACCTGAGGAATCGCTTTTATCATGTGATATGATGTTCCGATCAAAACATAGTTTTCGCTTTTTGCTCTGCCTTGAAATTCATAACCCATTTGCATTCCTATTGATACAACTTTATGAATCTTATAATATGCTGCGACATTGCTGTAGAAAAGTCCGCCGTATTGATAGTCGAAATTTGTTGAGACAATACGTTGAGAATATTCATATAGACCATATAATGTCAGGTAGAATTTTTCTGACAGATTTGAATAAAATGAGAACCCTAATGAATATTTGAAACTTCCTGATGAGGTCTGCATTGAAAGCGGCAGTTTGACGCCAGCGTTTTCGCTGTCAAATTTTCCGACGGGAATCTTTATAGAGGCGAAAGGCGTAAATTCGATACCTTTTTTTATATCACGAAATACGCAGTAACTCAGACTTACACTCATGTCGCCGAGACCAGAAATTGACGCATCGGGAAGCATAGGATTATCGAAGTCTTCACTCTTTCGAATATAATATCCTAATTGTGTTTGTAATGTTATTTTTCTTGTCACGCCATAACCGATACCAATGTTCATGAAGTCGTATGATGTCTTATCGACCATGCCGAAGAAATTGAAGTCTGATTCTATACTTCCTTCGTAATATCTGTCCGACTCACTATGACGATAATCTAACGAAAACTGAATGTTGTTCTTGCTGATGCTTTGATCCACATTGGTTACGTAAATAGGATTACCTGCTCCGCAGCATTGTGCGTTTACTTCCACAATTATAAATGAAAGTGCTATCAATAATGTTAATTTTTTGGCAGCCATTCTCTTAAGATATAAACGTTAATACTTTCTGTGTAAGAACCGAATTCGTTTGATACTGTGCAACTTATTGTTAGCCATCCAGTGCAGGTGGTGCAGCCCCAAAAATAAGCTATGTTAGGTTCGTCGGCTTTTGGGACGAGAGAGCCTTTGTTCTTCTGCCATTTGTAATTCAGACTTTCTCCGCTTGCAATAGCTTTTACAACAATAGTGTCGAACATATAAGCAGTGTCTTTCGAGACTTCTAATCTCTCGAAATTGATTGTTTCTGTCGGGATGTCTTCCGTCATTTCAAAATACTCAGGCTGACATGCGGTTAGCGACATCAATGCAGGAATAATAAGATAAATCATTTTCTTCATAAGACAGTATTATTTAATTTGTATTTCGGCGAACTACGAACAATATATTTATAATTATTGATTAAAATTATTATTGTTAAAAAATCATTTACAGCAGTTTTCTTTCTTGCAGACAGATTGGTTAAAAAATTCGTGGAAATATTCGCAAGCCAATTCCCAGTTTTCGCGGTTGATGCAATACTTCACTTTTGGAGTTTCCACTTCGCCTTGTATCAAACCAGAATCTTTAAGTTCTTTTAGATGTTGAGAGACGGTAGCTTTAGCGATAGGGAGTTCTTCGTGAATGTTTCCAAAGTAGCAAGTATCTTGTTGAGCGAGAAACTGAAGTATCGCGATTCGAGCCGGATGTCCCATCGCTTTTGCAAAACGCGCAATCTGTTCTTGTTTATCTGAATATTTCTTCTCTGACATAATCTTAATTTTATGTTCGCAAAATTACGAACATTTTTTAATTATGCAAGAGGATTTTAAAAAAAAGTTAGCCTTTGGTCTTTCATCTTTCGTCTTTTTATTATCTTTGCGTTTAACTAACAAAATTGTGAAATCTTTAAAATATTGTTATGCCAGAAATTAGCAGATTTTATGGAATCTTTATATTAATGAATTTTTCTGATCATCATCCGCCACATTTTCATGCGTGGTATGGCGACTACAAGATAATTGTTAATATAAAAGATGGTGTTGTGAAAGGTGAGATGCCTAATAGAGCGGTGAAATTGATATTGGAATGGTTAGAACTGCATCGTGAAGAGTTGATGGAAAATTGGCATCGTTCTCAATGCGGAATGATTTTGGAAAAAGTTGAACCTTTAAAATAAAAGATATGTTTTTAGAAGTTGTAAAAGCTGAGTATTTGATGGATTATAAAATTAAGTTGTGGTTTAATAATCATGTCATAAAAGTCGTGGATTTGGTAAATTCATTGAATGGAGAGGCTTTTGCGCAGTTGAAAAATATCGAAAACTTCAAAAGTTTCACTATTAAGTTTAATACTATTGAATGGGAAAATGGTGCCGATTTGGCTCCGGAATATCTTTATGAAATAGGGGAAACAGTTTACAATTAACAATTAACAATTAACAGTTGACAGTTGGGGAGATGTGTTGTTTTCCATATTAACTTACTTTAAGGAAACATATTGATGTTTTAAAATAAAGTCAGTGTCGAAGTCAAAGTTCAGAGTCTTTTTCTTATCTTTGCAAATCAATAATTTTAATCAAAAAATCATGATAACAATAGAAAACTGCAAAGAGTTATGTAAGAGGATTGAATCCTTGAGGAGGTATCTTTGTCATCGACGGTAAGTTGATGCAGATTAAAGAATTAGACGAACAGACCAATGCTGACGGCTTCTGCGACGACCCTAAAAACAGTAAGGTGATAATGCGTAAGCTCCGCGACGTGAAGAGCTGGGTGACAGCATACGACGAGATAGTGAAAGCTAACGACGACCTCGGTGTCTTGTTTGAGTTCGCTAAAGAGGGCGAGGCTGAGGAGGAAGAAGTCGACAAACAATATGAAACCACAATACAACTTGTTGAAGATTTAGAATTCAGAAATATGCTTCACGAAGAAGCCGACCAGATGAGCTGCGACTTGAAAATCAATTCGGGCGCCGGCGGCACTGAGTCGCAAGACTGGGCACAGATGCTTATGCGTATGTATATGCGTTACGCCGAGTCTCATAATTATAAGGTAAGAATCAGCAACTTGCTCGAAGGTGATGAAGCTGGTAT
>JAZOCI010000006.1:0-19941 GCA_045596465.1 Bacteroidales bacterium
TAAGTTTCAACTTGAGGAAGTCGTTGAGGTGATACCAGGAACTCCGGCAAACCTTGTTGCTACCGATGTGTCTTACGACGGACTTGTCTTGCAATGGAATACTTCAGAAAATGCACAGACTTATAAAGTTTATCAAAATGGCAACCTTTTTGCCCCTGGAATTACTGGAACTTCTTATACCGTTACAGGATTAAACCCAGAAACCACATATAACTTTACAGTAACAGCTGTAAGCACAACAAGTGAATCTGCACATTCTAACCAAGTCACTGTGACAACACAAGCAGAACCTGCAAAATGTAGAGTGATTTTTGAACTGACAGATTCATATGGCGACGGCTGGAATGGAGCTAACATAACTGTCAACTATAATAATGGAAAGTCAGAAGATGCATTTACAATTAGTTCTGGCTATAGTGCAACTTATGAGATATATGTGTTCCAAGGAACAGAAATGACTTTGAATATAACTCAAGGTTCATATCCTGGAGAATGTTCGCTTGTTGTCAAGTATGAAAATGGAACGGTGATCTATAGTTTTGCTAAGGGTGAGATGTCATATCAGTATCCTCCTTATACATTTCCTATAGATTGCGCCGATGTCTCTGAGATAGCTCCTCCTGCAAATCTCACTGCAACAGCAGTTGATCATCAGTCAATTACCTTGTCATGGGAAGCCGGTGATGAATATGTTCAATCTTACAAAGCCTACAGAGATGATATACTATTAGCTTCATTTACTGAAACATCTTATACTTTCGGAGGATTGCAACCGGAAACCACATATAACTTGGAAATTGTCGCGGTTCGCGGTTCAATTACGGCATCTGCTCAGATTCAGGTTACAACAACAGAAGCTCCGCCATCATGTAATATAATCCTTGAATTGCAAGATACAGGAAATGACGGCTGGAATGGAAATAATTTGTATGTTATTCAAGGAGGAAATGGGCAACAGTTTACATTGGATTCTGGTGGTTCTGCAACATATAATATGGAGATAACACAAGGCTCTAAGATTGATTTGTGGTTCGAGCAGTCAGGTTCGAAACCTCAGGAATGTACCTTCGTTGTCAGATATGAAAATGGAATCGTAATCTGGGAAAAGACAACGGGAACCCTCAACTATGGTGGAGATTTGAATAGTTATCTTATAGACTGCTTGGATGTTACACCAGCAGCTCCGACAGATCTTACCGTAACAGCATCAGATTATAGATCGATTTCTTTGTCATGGAATCCTGGTGATGGAAATGCAAGAGGCTACAATGTTTACCAAAACGGCGAACTCTTAGCTGAAAATATTTCTGAGACATCTTATACAGCTCAGGAATTGTTGTCGGAGACGGAATATTGCTTCATGGTGACAGCCGTACGTAACGCAAATGAGTCGGAATTTTCTGATGAAATTTGTGTGGAGACAGCGGCTATGCCAGATGAACCTCAGGTAGTTCCTATAGGAGAAGGTACTACTGCATATACAGGCTATATGCCAATATGTACTAATAATGCTTTTTCATATACGCAACAGGTTTATACCAAAGATGAAATAGACTTTGGAACCGGTGAGATTTCCAAAATAGCATTCAAGCAATCTAACAGCGTAATTACAACTCGTAATGTTGAAGTATTTCTTGTCAATGTTGAAGAAGGCACAACACTCAATGGCTGGCAAGCCGTGACCGAAAGCGACAAATACTTTAGCGGATCAATCAATACGTTGGGCACAGGTAAAAACTTGGAAATAACACTCGATAATAACTTTTTATACACTGGAGGTGATCTTCTGTTGTGTGTGAACGATAAAACTATGGACTTTACAGCACTACCGGCTAGGTTCTATGTTTATACCACTTCTAATCGTGCAATTTATACGCGTAGAGATGGTCAAGCTGCTATTAATCCGTATAACATGAATGGTGTCAGCTATACTACTTCTGACAACAACTACATAGAACTATCTATCAAAGCTGTTGAGCGTGGTGTGGAAGTAACTCCGGAAGTTATTGCTCTTGGTGATGTGAGAATGGGCGATTATTGGACAGAAAAAGGACTTGCTTCGACTCAGGTTTCTGTCAAGGCTACACAAACAACAGTGACAAACATCACCTGCGACAACGACTTTTTCACTTTGTCTGCAATAGATTACAACACAAATCCTATAGAGTTTGATTTGAGTTATGACAATACAAGCCAAGTCCTCGGCGAGCAGACTGCCAATGTCGTGGTTACATACGGCGACGGTGATACGGAAGTGATTCCGGTTACGGCAACGGCATACAATCCTGCACAAGGCGACGTTTATGAAAATCCGATAGAAATCACCTTTACCGACGATTCTTATACAGATTCTCCTACAGGTCTTCATGACGATTATATCCTTCCGGGAGAAGAAACCGACGGCAACGCACAGGAAGCAGTCTACTATTTTGAATTGACAGAAGACGCCCTCGTGAGCGCCGATGTGGAAGGAACAAATGGTTTGGTCGCAATCTATAGTGCTGAAGATCTCGCCACTTCGGGACCTTCTTCAAACAACAACCATACAGGTGAAGAAGTGGAATTGATTCCTACAACACCAACAACGTTCTTCTATGACTTCAACGACGGAAGTTTGAACGACTTCACTCTTATAAACGAAGACAACAATGTGGCAAACTGGTTTACAGACAATACAGGCGTTGATGCTACAACATGTATAAAATCGTCTTCAAACGGTATCGTAGTCAACAATGTCATAATGACGAAAGCCGTATATAACATCACAAAAGATTCGGAATTGCATTTATATGTCGCGTGTCATGCCGACGGTTCATCAAATACAACTTACCAAGATAAAATCAAGGTTCAGGTTTCAAAAGATGGTGTAAATTTTACCGGGATAACAGAAATCAAAGCATCTTCCTCATCTTTCTCGGAATATGTAGTGGATTTCGGAACTTTGTTTGCACAATTAGATCTTGAATATGGAAATTATCATATTGCGTTACGTCATGAAGATTCCTACCGTAGAGACGTCAGAATAGATAATCTTGAGCTAACCGATGGTGTCGTACTTGATGACGACGCATCGGGATCGTTAAACAGAATCAATGCTGTCAAGTATCCGGCAGGCGAATATTATTTGGTGGCTGCAGCTGAAGGCGACTTCACATTGAACGTTACTATAAGCGAGCTTACAGCACCTATTGCTGCGACATGTATAGCACCGGAAAACAACGCTATGGAACAAGACGATCCTATTTTGAGATGGTCGTTCGGAGATTATACAGAATCATACAGAGTGTTGCTTGGCACGTCGGAGACACTCACAGATGACGATGTTGTCGTTGAATGGACAACAAGTCTCAGCGAGAGATTCGAGACATCAGGCTTGCAACCGAGCACAAAATACTATTGGAGAATAGATGCCGGTAACATAGCAGGCATAACATCAAGTGAGGTCTATTCATTTGTTACTCCTTTAGCGGCACCTTATGGAGTTTACACATCTACACAACGAGTTTATCCTGGCAACGACGCATACGTTCACTGGAGCAGATACGACACTCTCGGTATAGTGAAATATCATGTCTATCTTGACGATGTGAGGGTTACAGACGAGCCTGTGCTTGGACCGTCCTACACATTATCGGGTCTTGCAGAAAACGTAAATCCAGGATATAAAGTCAACATTACAGCTGTTTATGAAAATATGGGCGAGTCGCCAATGAGTTCAGACGTCAACATACAAGTGGCTGGACAAGTGGCATTGGAAGTTCATGTCTACGACAACAACGACTCTCCAGTGGAAGGCGCCTCAGTGACTTTGGTATCAGGTATTGACCAATTCGGATATAATATCCAAGATTCAACATTCACCACCGACGCTTCAGGATATGCTTCGGTAAATATATTGAAACTTGCCAACTATGCTTCATATACAGTGAACATAAACAAGGAAAGATATTACGATTACGAAGTCAATATCAATGCAGGCGACATTGCCAACGTGGGAACATATCGTATAGATTGTGTATTAGGATTGGCAGGACCAACCAATGTGGCGGCAACTCCTGACGCGGTTTATTATGGCGAAGCTACGACAATCACTTGGGAAGCCGTCGCTGATGTTATTGGATACAACATTTACGTAAATAATAGCTATAGACATAACGCACAACCTATCGAAGAAACTCAATACGTCATTTCAGACCTTCCTTATAACGAAGATATGTCAGAAAACGTTATAGAAGTGAAAGCGATATTCAATAATGGCTATGAGTCGTCAGCAGAACCTGTCAGCGTCTTGGTCGGAGGTAGATTCGCTGTCAATATCAATGTGATAGATAATATGGATAATCCTATAGAAGGAGCTACAGTAGTTATCACCAATAACGAATTCTTGGATCAGCTGGGCAATGAAGTTCCTGAATATACGCTTACAACCGATGAAAATGGATATGCAACACAAGTTTTGCCATTGCTTCCTAACCTCAGCGGCTCCGATTACAACTATTATGAAGTCAGAGTAAGCAAGGGATTATATGACGAAGGTCACTACATGATAACAACATACAATTCGGATTATACCAATGGTGATGTGTCAGAACTGAATTTCGTATTGGAATTGCCAACTCCAAATTCTGTTATGGCTGCGGAAAATTCCTATTTCATCGGTGATGATGTGGTGTTGACATGGGTAGCTCCTGAATTGAACACACGCGAATTACGCGGATATAATGTTTACAGAGTAACGGGTGATTATTACGAAGACAATATCGAATACGAACAACTGAATGATGAGACAGTGACAGAATTGACTTATACAATTTCTGGACTTGAATATGGCTTACATAGCTTCGGTGTTTCAGCTGTTTATGACGAAGGCGAATCAAGAGTGGTGTCGACTAATATCACTGTCTCCGGTTACGGCAAACTCATCGGTAACGTAGTCGACATGAAAGGCGATCCTGTCAGTGGAGTCGACATCGAAGTGAGAGGCTACGATGAAACATATGCAGAACGAATATATACAGACATCGTCACAGGCAGAGACGGCAGATTCTCTATAGAAAATATTCCGGTGTCAGGCTGGGAAGGATATACAGTCTATGCAACGAAATTCGATTATTACGATTATGCCTCTTCTCATGCAGATTCAACAAATGCTTATGTCGTTTACGGAGAAATCTCTGAAGTTACAGTCGTTATGCAGTCGAATCCTATCGTGGAGATGAATGTCGAGGCAGAAGACAGAGGTGATTCCGCTTACATATCATGGGATACACCTTACGGCTCACAGGGCTATAATCTGTACAGGTTAGATATGCAAAGCAACGACGTAACAGAACTCGCAGACAGTTTAGATGTCAATAACTATTCTGATCACGATTGGAAAGATTTGGAAAACGGCGAATATCAATATGGTGTGTCTGTCTTTATGCAAGAAAACGTTTCGGTTACAGAAAGTTTCGAGAACGGATTGCCAGAAGGTTGGACTACTTACTATACAGGTGATGTCAATGCTACACAAACTGCAAGAAACTGGAAAATAGTCAGCCAGGTCAATCTGTCTGAAGGTTATTATACTCCTTTTGATGGCGACTATTTCGCAGCTGCTGACAATGCGGCAAATGCAAGTACCACCAGAAAATATTATATGGTGACTTCTTTGATAGACTTGACAGAATGTACAGAACCTCAGATAAGATTCGCTTATAATACACCTTATTACAGTGCGGATTATGCCAATGCGGAAGGCTTTACCAATGAGTTGAATGTCTTGATATTGACAGAACAACAAGGACAAGAGTCTGCTGGAAATGGCGAAGGTACGGAAGTCTGGACCAACAACGCAGTCGCTACAGATTGGTGGAATAATGTCACAATTGACTTGTCGGATTATGAAGGACAAAAGATTTATGTTGCTTTTGAAAATATCGCAAATCAAGGTCGTGGAACAGGTGTCGACCGCTTTGAATTTACAGCGAACAAGAGTCCTTACGTATCTGGAATCAATTGGACAACACCTTTGGTGAAAGGCGCTATAGTATATACTGGCGAAGGCAATTGGAAAGATGGAGCTAACTGGAGCTCAGGCAATGTGCCTTTGGCAACCGACGACGTGACAATCAGAGGTAAAGTCACAGTTTCTGGTGAAGTTGAAATCAACTCCATCACTATTGCAAGAGGCGAAGGTATGATGGGCTACGGTGAAGGTGAAGAATATTCCTTGACACTCGAATCGGACGCTATCTTAAGAGTTGAAGGAACCATTACCAACAACAGCTACTCGGGAGCTTTCATCATCAACGACGGAGCTCAGGTGTTCCAAAACGCTGTCGATGTCGACGCTACTTTCGTGATGAACATCGAAAATCCTACAACATGGGGTGAACATCCTAAAGAAGGTTGGCAAGTCGTTGCTTCTCCTCTCAAAGGCTCTTCAACATATTCGTTCAGACCAGACGAAGGCGACTACGACCTGTATAAATATGATGGAATTCAAGAACTTCAATGGGTTAACTATAAGTATCATACACAAAGCGGCGATATGTTCGAATATAAATTCGAAAACGGTGAGATGCCGACGGGTTTCTTGTCGATAGATAATGACGGCGACGGATATAAATGGGGGACAACCATATATAACAATATTAACCAAAGCTTCACACTCAACAATGGAGTGCTCGGCTCTGTTTCAAGTTTGTGCAGCGAAGCAATGACAGGTGCCGACAACTATTTGATATTACCTAAATCAAAGATACTTAAAGGCTCTTATCTGACATTCAGAGCGGTTTGCTATTTCTCTGACGACTTCACGAAGAAACAATGGGGTTATAATTCAGAATCTTATGAAATCTTGATCTCAGAAGACGGAACAGATCTGGCAGATTTTGTCTCGATAGAAGAAACACATGTCACAGCAGGTGGAACCTTGTACGAGTATATGACTAACGAATGGACTACATACACGATAGACTTGAGCGATTATGCAGATAAAGAAGTCTACGTCGCAATACGTCATAGAAACACAGGAGCCACACATTGGAATATGTTGTTTGTAGACGATGTCGAGTTGGTGAGTGGCGATGTTGGAATCTTCGACAATGAGTTTGTCCAAGGTCGTGGTTATCTCGTTTCCTACGAAACACAAACCAAAGCCGAGTTCATGGGTCAGCTCAATCACGAGAAGACATTCACTTTCAAGGAAGTTGCATCTTATGATGAAAACAATCCTTACGCTAACTTCTATCTCCTCGGCAACCCATTCGCATTCAATATGAATTGGAGCAATATCCAATCTATAAACGTCTATCCTGCTTATGCTACGGTAAATTCCGGCGGAACTTACAGCTATTCTGTAGCGGGAAACGAAGCTCCTATCAAAGTCGGTGACGGCTTCTTCGTGAAGACAACAGGAAGCAATCCTTCATTCAAATATACAGAAGGAATGAGAAGATTCGATAACAAATATGTCAACATTATCGCTAAGGGCGCAAATGGCGAAGATAATATTGTTGTCAACTTCTCAGGAACTGAAGGCGAAGGCTTCAATAAACTTGAAAACTTCAACGACGAGATAGCAGAAGTATATCTCCTTGGTAAAGACGGACGTTATGCGATCTTGAACTACAACGAAGATGTTGAGACAGTAGATGTTAAATTCGATGCAAAACGTTTGGGCAGATACACAATCAGCGCTATTACAGAAGGCGAGTTCGAAACAGTAATCTTGGTTGACAGAACTACAGGCATTGAAACAAACTTGTTGGTAGAAGACTATACCTTCACTTCAACAGCCGATGAAGCTAAAGACCGATTCATCCTTAAGTTTGTCAACAGTCAACAGCCGCCAACAGCCGATGGTCAGTTTGCATATCAAAGCGGTGAAGAATTGATAGTCAATGCACAAGGTATGATTCAAATCGTTGATGTCCTCGGAAGAGTGGTCTATCAAAACGAACATTCTAATGACATCAACAGAATCAATGTCAAGAATTTTGACAATGCAACATACGTGATTCGTTGCTTAAATGGAAATGAAATTAAAACCCAAAAAATAGTTATATTATGAAAAAGATATTTTTAGTTCTCGCAATATTATGTTTTGTTTGCGCTGATTCATTTGGTCAAAAATATAGTTTAGTAGGAGAAGATTCTCGCAAGACATCGTCAGATGGATTCTTTGCTGAGACATATTCGGAATATCGTGAAGAAAATCTGAGTTGGGGTACGATGCCGATGTTGCCAAGAACGCACGGCTATTCGTATGACTACAGCGCAGCACCTACCGAAGACGAGGTGCCTCTCGGCTCCGGACTCATAGTGTTAGGAATTCTCGGAACAGCTTATCTGTTAAGGAAAAAAGACTCCGAATTATAAATCTTTCAAGACGTGTCAATGTGAATCATTGGCACGTCTTTGCTTTTGTTCCGCAAATGCTAAATAGTATCCGTAAGCTAAAAAAACTCTTGACTTACTGAGAAAAAAAACGTAGTTTTGTTGCCAAGAATTTAAACTTTATTAAACTAGGATATTATATTATTATTAACAAAATGCTTTTATTATGAAGAAACTATTCCTTTATCTGATGATGTGCTTCCTTGGGCTTTCATCGCTCAATGCGCAGTATCGTAGCGACTTGGTCGTTGGAGCTAATCAGTTTGTGTTAGCATCTGCCGATGACTATTCTCCAATATGTACGGGTTATGATTATTCATATTCCCAAAATATTTACACTGCAGAAGAAATGCAGGGACGTACCGGCTATATTTCGTCTGTGGCTTATAGATTTGAACCGGATGCCCAGAATGTCGAGTATGTGAATAACTTAGATGTCTATATTGCCTATACTGCAAAGCAAGGCTTTGATGGCGAGGAATGGATCTATGTCACTAACTCCGATAAATATTTCTCCGGAACTGTCAAATATGCCGACCATAAAGAAGGCTGGCTGACAATAGAATTAGACAGACCTTTCCAATATAATGGCGGAAATATCGTGGTATGTGTCGACAATAACACAGGTGAATATAAAAACAACGTCCATTTCTTCCGCTATAGAGCAGGCGAAAGAGTGAGATCAAAGAGTGTTTATAGAGATACAGAAGAAAATAATCTCACACCTGACAATATCTCAAGTTACAACGACTATGTCAAGATTCCTAAGGATACAGATGGCTCATATACCAATACAGCGATAAAATTCAATATCGTATCAGAAATCCTTCCTTTGGCTGTAAGTCACGATGTTTTGGATTTGGGCGCTTGTCCTAACAACGCATGGAAACAGGCTGCAGAACTCGAGCTCTCAGCAAGAGATGCCAACGTGAACCTCAAATCTTTCGAAAAAACAAACGAATATTTCCAATTGTCAGATGTCGCATTGCCAACACAATTGGTTAAAGGCTCGCCTGTCGTGGTAAGTGTAAAACACGGAACAGGCGAAGGTGAGGTGACAGATAAGCTGAACATTTCTTACGACAACTCGGTGTTGAGCGTCGACTTGAAGGCTTTCGCTTACGATCCTATAGCAAACGACGTTTATGAATTGGCAGAAACAGTGGAGACATTCCCATTTGAAGTGACTCCTGACTTCGATTCCATTTATGATAACTACAAATTGCCTGGTTCAAGAACCGATGGTAAGGACGTTGTATATAAAATAGTTTTGGAAGAAGACGCTATCGTCAGAGCTAACGTTGAAGGTGTCAATGCAAAGATCGCTTTGTATAAGAGCGACTTCGACGGTAAAGGCGGTCCTACATCGAAAAACAGTTATGTTCCTGAAAACAATAACGGTCCTATCTCTGATTTTTTCAATTTCGTGCTTTCAGCAGGCGAATATTATATAGTAGGTTCAGCTACAGAATCATTTGTCCTTAAAATCGAAAAAGAAGCTATCCCAGCTCCAGGTGAAGCAAGGATATATAACCCAATGAATGGCGCTAACAACATTACGGCTCCTCTCGAATTGGAATGGATGTTAGGCGAATATACAACAGAATATCAACTTCTTTTTGGAAAGACAAATCCTCCAACCGACACTTTGGTGCAATGGACAACAGAATTGAAAGAAACATATACTGTTAAAACATTAGACGTATCGACAAGATATTATTGGCAAGTCAATGCTCGCAACACTTCCGGCACTACGATGGGAGAAATCATGTCGTTCTCAACGCCGATGAGTATTCCTGAAAATGTACTCGCAACACCTTTAAAATCATACGAAGGCGATGTCGTGACAGTGAGCTGGGACGAAGCAGACTTCACAACAGGCTTGCTCGGATATAACGTTTATGTCAATGACGTGAAACATAACAGCGAAGCTATTACTACAACAACATATTCCATCAGCGATTTGGAATACAACATGGATGGTCATGAGATTTATGTGACAGCAAGTTACGGAATATCAGAATCAGACCCGAGTGAAAAAGTCGTGGTGATTGTATCGGGCAAGGCAAAATTAGAAGGAACAGTCTATGAACTTGACGGAACAACGACTTTGGCAAATGTTGATGTCGCATTAGTCGGAACAGACGAATTAGGTGAAGAACGCACCTATAATCTTAAGACAGATGCACAAGGTAAATTCGCTTCAGAAGTATATACAGGTAAATATTCGGTATCAGCTAAATCTGAAGAATTGGAAAGCAATGAATATAAGGTTATTGTGAAATACGGCAAGACAAATAAAGTTGACGTCCTTATGCACGAGGTGTTCTATCCTGTGAGATGGATCTATGCTGAAGACAATGAAAAAGCCGTCAATGTTTCATGGGGCATGAACTTCTCTGATGCATCAGACGAAGGCTTTGAAACAGGAGGATTCCTTACAAAAGACTGGAAGAACGACGGAGAATATCCATGGGTCATCACAGAAAACAGCTGTCAAGGCAGATTTGCGATGAAGTCGTCGTGCGAAGGCGTAGATAAAGGCGTCTCTGCAATAGAATTGGTGGTCAATGTTCCGGAAAACGGCTTCGTAGGCTTCAATCATAAAGTGTCTTCAGAACTTAAATACGATCATGGTAACTTCTATATTGACGGCAAGTTACAGACATCTATAGCAGGCAATACAGACTGGAGATATTCTGAAGTCTATGTCACAGCCGGAACACACACCTACAAATGGGAATATGCTAAAGATTCTTTGACAAATATGTTCGACGATGCTTATTTTGTTGACGACATCGTGTTCTACAAAGAAGTGGAAAAAGCAAGTGAAGGCTGGATTGGCTACGACGACGGCAAGTGGGCAACATCTGTCGGTACAGGAGAACCATCGGCTACATATTTCGGTGTCAGCTTCCCTTCGACAGCTAAATATGCAGGACTTACATTGTCGAAGATAGCAGTTTTCGATGCTGAAAAAGGTGGCGCCGCTCAATATACAGCCAACATCTATCTCGGAGGCGAGAATGCTCCTGAAGAATTGGTCTCTACACAGAAATTCAACCTCAGCGGTAAAAACGATATTGTGGAAGTGGCTCTCTCAACACCGGTAGCTCTCGACGGAAAGAAATCATTATGGATTACATTATACTGCGATGAGTTGGCTTATCCGGCACCGCTTAGCGCTCAATCGGAATATACCACAACCGACTGGCTCTCTCTCGATGGCAAGGAATGGAAACACGCTGTAGAATACGGCTTCCACGGAACTCTTATGTTGAGAGGCTATTTGGAAGACGGAAAAGGTAAAGTGAGAATCCTTACATCAAACGGCGTGAATACGACATTCGAAGGCGGTGTTTCAACAGGAACTTTCGTGGCTCAAAATGCAACAAATGCAGTCAACGTAGGAACACCATTTAACAATAAAGTGGTGACATCGGCAGAGAACGCTGAACGCGGATTTATATCGAAATATAATGTCTACAAACAAGACCTTTACGGCAACACCACAGACCTCATAGCAGAAAATACAACAGCGACAGAATATGTCGATAACACTTGGGCTGATGCAAAAGCGGGCTCTTACAGATGGGGCGTCTCTGCACTTTATGATGGCGCGACGCGAAAGGTTATCTCAGAAGAAAGTTTCGAAAACGCAGGTTTGCCTCAAGGTTGGACAATCTATAGCGAAAACACCTTGGAACCAACAGATAAACCAAATGACGATGAACACTGGGGCATATCAACAGCAGACTTAGAACTTAGAGCCAACGACGGTCAGCATTATGCTTATGCATCCCCTAAATATATGCGTAATGGCAACGCGAGATTGTATCTTGTCACACCAAAAATAAGAGTCCCGTTAGACGGCGCAATCAATTTCAGCTATGTCAATTTGAAAAGCGAAGATAATCAAAGCTCTTCAAGATTGTTCGTGTATGTTTCAACAGAATCTCCAACAGGTCCTTGGGTAGAAGCATGGAGCACAAGAGCAGGTAAGAACGCTACAAAATGGACTGATGTTGATGTGGAATTGTCGCAATATGAAGGACAAGACATCTATTTGGCATTCGCGAACCAATATAGCAGTTATGGCTATATCACAGCCATCGACAACTACGCGCTCTTAGGCGTCTCGGGCGAATCTGAAATCCTCTGGTCAAATACAGTTGATAAAGACATGACAACAGAATTGACAGTGACGGTTGAAACAGATACTGAAGATCCAGTGGCAGGTACAGTCATCAGTTTGAGAAATACAGTAGAAAGCGAATATAACTATAGCGTGACATTAGGCTCCAATAACACATACACATTCAAAGATTTCCACAAAGGTGTTTATGAAGTGAATGTCTTGAAAAAAGGTTTTGTCTCAGAATATGAAAATGAAATCTTGGAGATCTGGGAACCGACAACAATAGAATGCTTCCTTTCAGAAGAACTTAATGCAGTCGCTAACTTGTACGTATCACCGACAGGTTGGGCAATGTGGGACGGCAGAACTATCGGTGCAGGCGATGAATTCTCATTCGATTTCGAAGACGGAACCTTGAACGGATGGATTACATTAGACGCCGACAAGGATAACTACACATGGATGAACTCTATCGAGATCTTGGAACCAGGCTCGGGCCATAACAAGAGTGTTGCTTGTGTAACATCAATGTCGTTCGTGTATGACACACCTCTTGAACCAGATAACTACCTCGTTACAGAAGAAAGATATCTTATAGGAGAAAACTCGAAACTTAAGTTCTGGGTTTGTGCACAAGATGCAAGTTTCCCTAAAGAACATTACGGCGTGGCAGTCTCATTGGAATCTAACACTAATGTTGAAGATTTCATCACAATCTGGGAAGAGACATTGTCGGCTAAGTCGGGTGTCGCCGGTATCCGCGACTCGAGAGAGCAAGGCACATGGTATGAAAAAACCATCGACCTCAGTCAATATTCAGGTGAGAAGATTTATATCGCATTGCGTCACTTCGACAGCAGCGACGAGTTCTATATCAATGTCGATGACATCGCTTTGGTGTCAGAAGCAAGAAACACAAGAGCTCTCTTGTCGTATCAAGTATATCTCGATGGCGAATTGGTTGCAGAAGATTTGAAAACACCTTATTATCAACATGAAGATCTCGTTGATGGACAAATGTATACAACTACAATAGTCCCTGTATATACAATGTCGGAAGGCGATGAAGTGTCATATACATGGAGAAAACAACCATGCGAATCGTATGCGGGCGTTAAAGATTTCACTGCTGAATATTCAAATGGTATAACTAACTTGAAATGGACATTGCCAGAGACAAAAGGAACTAAGAGAAATGCAACATCAAGAGGTGGCGCATGGCTCACATATGACGACGGCACAAACGTGGAAGCAATGGGTATCTCCTATGACGGTGAGTCATTCGACAAATTTAAATGGGCTGTCATGTTCCCAGCGGAGGATATGGCAAAATATGCAGGTAAATATCTTACAAAAATCAAGACTTACGACCACTCGGCATTCGATGGCGTGGTAAGCATACACATAGGCGGAACGTCTGCTCCAACAACATTGTTACATAGCCAAGACTTCTCATGTACAGGCATCAAGGATTATATTGAAATCCCATTGACGAGATCTATACAAGTAACAGGCAACGACAACGTCTGGGTCGTGTTCGAGAATAAGAATGGCAAATATGTGGCTCCATTCTGCGCAGATGGCTCTAACCCTAACGGAAGATTCATCGATGTGAATAACGGTGCAGGGTGGTTCGATATCCAATCAATGTACGGACCAGATTACGGCTCATGGCAAATACATGCCTATGTGACAGACGACAAAGATGAAATCGTCGATTATTCATCAGTAGAAAAACTTGGTGTGATATTGTACAGTAATGGAGAAGTTCTTGCTAAACTTGCACAAGGTGAATCGTTTACAGATGAAAAAGCTATGGCTGGTGATGAATATACAGCAAGAGTCGTTTACGGTGGCGAAAGAGACATCACATATTATGCAATGTCGTGTCCTCAAACAGTTACAGCAGAGGTGTCGTGCCCATCTCCTAAAAACCTCGTCGCTTATTCGGCAAATTCCGAAGACGGAAAGATAGGAACAATGTTGTTGTATCCTTACATCCCTCCAACATCAGATTGGTTGTATTATGACAAGGGCCGTTTCATGACAGGAATCGGAGGTAATGAAATCGAAACGTTCAAATGGGGTATCAAGTTGACCAAGAAACAACTTGAAGATTACATTGGAACAAGTATCACCAAGGTGGCATTTTTCGATGCGACTTATCCAGAACCTGCAAACCACAGCGGTAATATCGAGATTTATTTTGGTGGAGAGACCTCTCCTGAACTTTTGGTACATAGCCAGTCTTACAAAGGTGAAGGATTGACAGAACGTTTCGTTGAAGTGGAATTGTCGTATCCTCTTCCAGTAAGTGGCGAAGAGAACGTCTGGGTTATAATGAGTACCGTTGACGGCGACCTTTATCCTGCAGCAATGTCAGAAGACGCCGGCAATGCAGACGGACGCTGGATTTCAATGGACGGAAACAAATGGGAAGATGCTTTTTTAGGTTACGGACTTAACGGAACATTCATGATCCGCGCTTTCTTGACAAACGAAAGAGGCGAGTCAAAATCGTTAGAACAATCATCAAGAGAAATTTCGTTCAAGAACTATAAAATATATCGCGGTACTTCATTGGATAATATGCAAGAAATTGCAACAACCGACAAGAAATCATATTTCGATGAAGTGGAAAAAGGTTCGTATTACTATCAAGTCACATCAGTATATGAAGAAGACGGCGTAGAATGTGAATCAGAACCAGCAAGAGCTTATAACGACAACACACAAAATTATGTTTTCGTTGAAGTCACGGCAATAGAAGAAGCTGGCATGAATGGTTTGATGATCTATCCTAACCCGACAAACGGTAACTTGAACGTCAGTGTCGAAGCAATGAATCGTATCACTGTGGCTAACGCATTGGGACAGATAGTCTTTGATAAAGAAGTCGATGGTGACAACGAAATCATAGATATGTCGCAATATGAAGCCGGAGTTTATACGGTACGTATCGTGACCGACGGCGGCGTTGCGGTGAAACGTGTTACCGTTGTGAGATAAGGCGATGAGCAGAATTAGAGACGTCACACTGTGGCGTCTCTTTTTTTCGTATATTTGCAAAACTTTCGTTGGTGAGAGTTGTTACATTATAAATATATAAATTCCGTTGATATGGTTTTTACGGCTGAGAACGTACTTTTAATTGGTGCTGTTATATGGTTTGTGAGCATTCTGCTGAGCAAGACGGGCACTCGCTTCGGCATTCCGGTGTTGTTGGTGTTTTTGCTGATAGGAATGCTGTTGGGCTCCGATGGCGTTGGGATAAGTTTCGACAACTATAAATATGCACAGATCATCGGCATGGTGGCGCTCGCCATCATACTGTTTACCGGCGGTATGGATACCAAGTTCTCCGACATCAAACCTATACTCGGCGCCGGTGTGGTGCTCTCTACCTTGGGCGTCCTCTTCACGACAGTCTTTACCGGATTTTTCATCTATGGTATCTCTTACGCTTTCTCTCACGTAATTCATATCCCGCTGACTTTGGCATTGCTTCTCGCGGC
The DNA here is from genome assembly GCA_045596465.1 of Bacteroidales bacterium. GTDB lineage: Bacteria > Bacteroidota > Bacteroidia > Bacteroidales > F082 > Limimorpha. The sequence continues at coordinate 16,039 of JAZOCI010000006.1, forward strand.
AACAATGTCGTCAACCGACTCGGCTTCGGTCTTTAACATACTCAGATCACAGAAGATGGGACTGCGCAATAAGTTGCAGCCGATGCTCGAGTTTGAAAGCGGTAGTAACGACCCGATGGCTTATATGCTCACCATCGTGATGATACAGGTGATACAAGGTGGCGAGGCTGACATCAACGCGTGGAAAATTATATTAGACTTCGTGTTACAGTTCGGACTCGGTCTTGCCTTCGGATTCCTGCTCGGCAAAGCCTGCGTCTGGATCATCAATGTGATTGACCTTCAAAACAAATCCTTGTATCCGATAATGATGCTCAGCTTCATATTTTTCATCTTCTCTTTCACTGACTTTCTTAATGGCAACGGCTACCTCGCAGTTTATGTCGCAGGTATAGTGATGGGAAACTCGAAACTCGTCGAGACAAGAAGCATCAACTCGTTCTTAGACGGTTTGGTGTGGATGGTGCAGATCGTCATGTTCTTGATGCTCGGTATGCTCGTCAATCCGCACGAGATGTTCAAGATAGCGGTGCCGGCTTTGATAGTAGGAGTCTTCGTTATCTTGGTAGGACGTCCGTTGTCTGTCTTCCTCTGTCTGCTTCCTTTCAAAGGGATAGGGAAGAGGTCGAAGATGTTTGTCTCTTGGGTCGGACTCAGAGGCGCGGCACCTATCATATTCGCCACATATCCTATGGTGGCAGGTGTGGAAGGCGCGTCGTTCATCTTTAATATGGTGTTTTTCATAACGCTGACATCTCTCGTGATTCAAGGTATGACGATACCGAAAGTCGCGAATTGGCTTAGATTAAGTACAAAAAAAGACGACGGACCGGAGAACTTCGGCGTCGATATTCCAGAAGAACTGAATACCATATTGCAACAGCAGGTCGTTAAAGATGAAGCATATCTCCGAGATTATCCGCTACCTGAAGGAACACTCGTCATGATAGTGGAACGTAAAGGCAAATACATAGTGCCGAACGGCAAACTCTTCCTTAAGAAAAACGATAAGTTGCTGCTCATCTCCGCAAGAAAAGACGAGACAGAAGAAGCTCAAATGACATTCTCCTTCTTGGATAAAATTTCAAAAATACGTAGCAAGAGAAGTTAATTTTGATTAAATTTGCAGGTCTTTTTGAAGACGTTGTTCAATGGCCAAAAACTGATAGTTAAGGAAATACTAACAATTAAAACAAATATAAAAATGATAAATTACAAAACATTAGGACTTGTCAACACCCGTGAGATGTTCAAGAAAGCCGTCGATGGCGGTTATGCAATCCCTGCATTTAATTTCAATAATATGGAACAATTGCAAGCTATAGTCAAGGCTTCTGTTGAGACAAAATCACCGGTTATCTTACAAGTCTCTAAAGGCGCTCGCGATTACGCAAACCAAACATTACTTCGTTATATGGCAGAAGGTGCAGTAGAATATGCAAAAGAATTAGGCTGCGAGAAACCAGAAATCGTTCTTCACTTAGATCACGGCGACAGCTTCGAGACATGCAAGTCATGTATTGATATGGGATTCTCGTCAGTCATGATCGACGGCTCGCATCTTCCATACGAAGAAAACGTGGCTTTGACAAAGAAAGTCGTTGAATATGCACATCAATTTGATGTCACAGTAGAAGGCGAACTCGGTGTTTTGGCAGGCGTTGAAGACGAAGTCAGTGCGGAAGAAAGCCATTATACAAAACCAGAAGAAGTCGTCGATTTCGTTACTAAGACAGGTTGCGACTCATTGGCAATCTCCATCGGCACATCACACGGCGCTTATAAGTTCACTCCAGAACAATGCACATTAGATCCTGAGACAGGACGCTTGCTTCCTCCTCCATTGGCATTCGACGTTTTGGCAGCTATCGAAAAAGAACTCCCTGGATTCCCTATCGTGCTTCACGGCTCATCATCAGTGCCACAAGACGATGTCGACACAATCAACAAATATGGCGGTAAGATGGTGGCAGCTGTCGGTATCCCAGAAGAACAACTTCGTAAAGCAGCTAAGTCGGCAGTATGTAAGATCAACATCGACTCCGACAGCCGTCTCGCAATGACAGCAGCAGTGCGTAAGACATTGGCAGAGAAACCAGGTGAATTCGACCCACGTAAATATTTAGGACCTGCACGCGACAGTATGCAGAAACTCTACGAACATAAGATTATCAACGTCCTCGGTTCTAACGATAAATTGGAGAAGTAAAGGGTTGAAAGGGATAAAGGATTAGAGGATTAAAGTATTGAGGGTTAGATGGTTAAAGGATTAAAGGCTAAAGATAGAATTACATAATTATTATTTCCTTTAATCCTTTGTCACTTTTGAGAAAAAAGTGTATTTTTGCACTTTCAAAAACGGGATGTAGCGCAGTCCGGTAGCGCGCTTCGTTCGGGACGAAGAGGCCGCAAGTTCGAATCTTGTCATCCCGACTTTTTTAAAGTCAACAAGACAACGAGACAACAGAAGTTTATCTCGTTTTTTTTGTCATTTGTAGACTCGTAGACTTGAAACATGGATCTAATAACACTCATAACTATAAGCATCGCTCTTTCAATGGATGCCTTTTCGGTCTCCATCTGTCAAGGTCTTGCAACAAAAAGATTCTCTCTCAAGATAGCCTTGTCGTGCGGATTATGGTTCGGTGTCTTTCAGGCTCTTATGCCGCTGATAGGATATTTTCTCGGAACTCAGTTCGAACATTTCATTACACATATCGACCATTGGATAGCCTTCGGATTACTTGGTATTATCGGAGCTAATATGATAAGAGAAGCGATGGAAGAGACAACGGACAACGGTCTACAGTCAACAGACAATAGCCTCAAGACCATGTTGATGTTGGCGATTGCTACAAGTATCGATGCTCTTGCGGTGGGAGTGACCTTCGCTTTCTTGGAAGTCAATATCTGGAAGTCGATACTCATCATAGGAATTACGACATTTTTGTTCTCTTTCGTTGGCGTTAAGATAGGTAATATCTTTGGCTCACGTTATAGCAAAGCTGCCGAGATAGTCGGAGGCGTGATTTTGATAGTGTTGGGAATTAAAATCTTAGTAGAACATCTTTTCTTTTAGGGACTAAAGACTACAGTCTACGGTCTACGGTCTACGGACTGTGGGTAATAAAAATCTGAGAATCTGAGAAATTGAAAATCTGAGAATAAGTCCCGTTAGGGACGACAGACATCAGGCGGGTGTGAAGAGCGTAGCTCGTAACGCCTGCCTGATGCGTTAGGGATTGGTGCGGCCTCCTTTGCGAGCCATGCGGGGACGGGGAATGGGGGGAGCGAGCAAAGATATAGCGGAAAGCCCGACGGCGTAGCCGGAACGCCCAAATCAATTAGTGATGTAGTAATGTAGTGATGAAGAATTAATAGTTAATAGTTGGCTTATTGACTCTGACTATTAACTCTACTCCATAACTTCATAACTACATCACTCCATAACTAAAAAAGTCATTGACGCGTCTCTACTCGGTGACTCAAAAAAATCTTTCCTCTTTTGTCTTTAGACTTTAGTCATTTTTTTATATTTGCAGAAATAAAAAATCTTAACATTTTGCAAATACTAAAATCACAGATAAATCCTAACAGCAAGGAGTTTCAAGATAACAAAAAAGCATATTTAGACCTCATGGCTCGTTATCGTGAAGGCATGGCGATGAGTATGCAAGGTGGCAGAGCTGTCGCTGTCGAGAAGCATAAGAAACGTCATAAGCTGCTTGCCCGCGAACGCATCGACCAACTTATTGATAAGAACACTCCTTTTTTGGAACTGTCGCCGATGGCAGCTTACGACACTTATAACAACGACTTCCCGTCGGCAGGTATCGTAACAGGTATAGGAATAATACAAGGTCGCGAAGCTATGATAGTCGCCAACGACGCTACGGTGAAAGG
>JAZOCI010000007.1:0-15130 GCA_045596465.1 Bacteroidales bacterium
CTCGTAGTTGTCATAAGCGAGTTGACGGTCTTCTTGGCTTACCCAGCGTTGAGGTGTTGGTTGTGAGAGAGCTTCTTTAGCTCTGTCGGCAGCGCTCATACCGATCCAGCGTGCCATGTCGGTGCCAGAGTCGTTGCTGCCAGCTTTAGCTTCAAGGTCAGGAAGAACAGCGATACCTGCGTTTTCGCCTCTTAACCAACCTTTTTCACTTACGTCAGAACCCCATGCGATGGTGTAGCCATTGTCGATAGCATAGTTCATGACTTCCATGAATTCGTCGATAGGAAGGTTGTAAGCTGTGCTCCATCTCCAGTTGTCTTGTACTTCGATGATGAATTTTTCGTAGAATGGGTGGTGTGAGAATGATGCTAAGTTTACATAGTCATCTGGGTTGAAACCTGTTGATTCTGCGAATGATTTAGGAGTGTATTCTTTGCCTTCATAAACGAATGTTTCTGGGCATTCGCCGATGTAAGCGTTGAGGATACCAGCCATAGCATTTCTCCAAAGTGGAGTGCCGTCAGGACTTGTTTGTAAAGTCTTATTCTTTGTGATGCCTTCTACGAATGGGTCGCATACGCTTGAAAATTCAGAGAAGTTAGATAATGTCTCGCCGTGCATAACGCCAGCTGGCAATTCTGCATCTGGAACTAAACCGTAATGTTTGATACCGTAAAGTACGTCATAGAACGAGCCTCCTTGTGAGAAAGAGATGTCGCCGTGAGTACGGACTGTAGCTTGAGCGCAATCCATGTATGTGTTCCATACGATGAACATTTCTGAGAAATCGTATTCGCCTTTGCCCATACGTAACAATTCTGCTTCAACGAATGAGAGTGTAGAGTAGCACCAGCATGTACCTGCTGCGTATTGGTTTTTAACTGATGTAATAGGAAGTTTTACTTCTTCAGAGAAGATCCAGCCTTCTGGTTTTGCTGCTTCTTCTGCTTCTTGTGCGTTAGCAAAGCATGGCATAACGAATGCTAATGCTGTAGCTGCTAAGAATTTTTTAAAGTTCATAGTGTTAATTTAATTTAAGTTAATAATTATTATAATTCCAATTTAGTTTTGATGTCTGATGTCAACCCTTCTTTATTTACTGTGAAGAACATGGTGTGGAGGCGTACGTAAGGCTCAGAGCAATACCAATAACCGTCGTAGCCATAGTTTGCGCTCCATGAGTTTTTCACCTTATAATATTTGTTGCCTTGTTGGTCGTGGGCGATGCCGACGATGAGCATGCTGTGGTCGTCGGTGGTCTGTCCGTTTTCGTATGCTTCTTGATGCATATCTTCTGTGACTTCCTTCTCTGGCATCACAGTTTCGAATTTGTATAATGAAGCGCGAATCTCGTCATCGCTCATCTTTTTATATTTCTTAGGGTCTGACTGTCTTATTTTCTCGATGTCGTTTTCGAGTACTACGCCAACACCTGCATCGCGGCTGAAACCTTTGTCGCTGACGTCTTGTGCCCAGCCTACGGTGTAGCCATTGTTCAAAGCATTGTCAAGCTCGTTCATCAACTCATCGAGTGGCATGTTGTAAGTCAAGGTGTTTGTCCAGTTGTCTTGTATTGGCATGATGTAAGGTTTGTAGTTCTCATGATTTGTGAAAGCGCCTATCTGCACATAATCGTTGATGTTGATAGGATATTTCTCTGCAAATGATTTAGCGTCGTATTGGCTGCCTTCAAACTCAAATGTCTCTGGTGTTGTTCCGAGATATACATCTAAAACAGATTGTACCATAGCAGGCCATGCCTTGCTGATTTTTCCGTTATGTTGCTTATTAACGATCTTGCCGTATTCTGCCAAGACTGAATGTAACTCGCCATGATTGTGGATGCCTTCGCCTAATACTAATCCGTTGTATGCTTCTTCTGTCATCATGCCGTTTTCGTTGATGGCATATAAAACGTCGAATACCTCGCCGCCAGGACTGAAGTTGCATGTGCCTTGCATACGGACATATTTCTCGAACTTATTAGCATAAGCCCAACGAACTAAGTACATCTCTGAGAGGTCTACTTCTACGTTATATTTTCTAAGTATTTCTGCTTCAACCATACCGATGCCAGCGAAACACCAGCAGGTGCCTGAACGTGATTGGTTCTTTACTGAAGTATGAGGAACGACAACGTCATCTGTGATTTGATAAGCGCGTTCTTGTGCGAAAAGTAGCGATGGCATACTGATGATTAATGCCAATAATAAAACGATGGTTTTAATGCGATTCATTCTTTAATTTTGTTTTGATTGTACAAATTTAACAATTTACAAAGATAAAAAAAAATGTGATACGAAAGTACCACATTTTTACATAGATTTTACATCGTTGATGTGGACGCATCCAGTGCGTCCGTACAGCAGACTTTAATTCTTAACAAATCTTTTTACAGTCTCTCCGTCATTGGTCCTGACCTTGACGAAATAAATTCCAGCCTTTAAATCAGCCACGTCAATATTGTTAACAAAGTCTGTAGTCTGTAGACCGTAGACTGTGGTCTGGCGACCGTAAATGTCGTAAATCGAAATTTCTTCTACACGAAGTTCTGTCGCGATGGTCAATTCATCTTCAACAGGATTTGGATAAATAACGAATCTGTTTTCGTAGTTAGAAATTACGTTTGTAGTGTCGTTTCCGTTTTCATCTTCATTGTCATCAACATCATCATTACCTTCATCTTCCGCTGTAAAAGAAGTTTTTACGACGCCTACCGATGTCTTTTCTCCGTATAAAGCCACGACTTCAACCAAATAGTCGTCAGTCTTTTCTGTAGAATAAGAAGTCTCTTTTGTGTTCGTCAATGTTAACTCGTTGTTGATGTATAAATTATATCCTGAAGCTGTTCCTTTTTCTGGAGCTTTCCAACTTATCTGCATCTTGTCTTCAACCACGACTTCGAGGTTTTGCACAGGATAAGGATGCTCGGAGTATTCATATAAATATTTGCTGTTGAATACCTCTTTCGTTGTGAGGTCTTGAATCCAGACTGCTACTTCAAGGTCGTTCATGTCTTCCACGAAAGTTGAATCCATGTCGTAAGTGAAATCTAAGCGTTGTGACTCACCGGCTTTAAGGTTTATGTCGTTCCCGTTTACATCTGGTAACATCTTCATCATGATGTGATGGAACTCTGTCTCGCCGTTTGTTCCGACATTACCTTTTGTCGTCTTTTCGTTGACGGCGACAAAAGCCTTGACGTTTTCCAAGTCGATGTACGACATGATGTCGGCTGTGATATTTATCGTATTGTTTTCTATGTTGAAAGCTCCTCCTATATTGACGAAAGCGTTGCTGTTATAGCTCTCATCTAATTGATATTGAGAGATGGAAGTCGAGCGTAAGTTGAGTCCGTTCAAGACGACATTAGGCGCTGCTGTCACTTCATAGAACTCTTTTTTTACGTTGCATTCTTCTGTGTTGTAAGGATCTCCGGGCGCAGGGAAGTTCAAAGGATATTTCACGTAAGTATATTTGCCAGGATTGTTGCTCGTCAACGTGTGCATCAAATTATTTATGTTGGCGCAAGGATCGCATGTCGAACTTGAGAAGTGTTCTATCATCGGATATCTCTGTGCCGAGCCTAAGGCTATACCGATTTTTTTTGTAAGTGTGTTATTACTCAAATCCTTATCTTCTTTATCGTTTATTGAAGATACCTTGATTTCAATATTGATATTTCCTGGATTTAAGTTTATAGCTTGGTCGAAAGTGAATTGTTTTGTCTCGATGAAAGCTATCTCTGTCTCGAAAGTCTGGCTATATTTCTCCTTACCGATGACGTATTCAGCTTCGAATGATGTGATTGTTTCTGAACCTAAGTTCTGCACCGAGAAGGTGATGTCGGTGTTTCCTGAACCTATGTTATTAGGAATGTCTATTGAAGCTACTTTAATGTTTGTTGTTTCTATCGTGTTGATTTCCACGTCATCGAAATAGATGGCGTTCAAGTTGCCGGAATTGCCTTCGTAGAAGAGAGCTATCATGACTTTATCTTTTCCCATATCCTCATTGGCGATGACCTTACTGATATGATGTTGTCCGTCGGCGAAGAATGTCTCTTCATAACCTTTTATCCATTTCATTCCGTTCGATGATGAAGTGGCAATGCCTATCTTTGAAGGAAATGTGGTGTAAATATCAACATAATGTTTGAAGGAGACCAAGATGCTATCGACGCCGGTGAGATCCAACATTGGCGACGTCAGCCTTGTGAAGCCGTTGTAGAATGTCGGCTGCCAAGAGAGTTTCATTTCGTTGGCTTCACCTCCACAGAGGTTGCTCTGCGAAACCGACCAGTTTTGCGGGTTGTTGCCTGTTATCTTCCAGCCTTCAGGCATTTCGTCAGAATCGAAAGTCTCTTTTACGATTGTACCTGCGCTCTGTGAGAAAACAGTCACAGATAATAATAATGCTAATGTTAATAATAATGTCTTTTTCATTTTTTTTAAGTTATGGAGTTATGGAGTTATGGAGTATTTCTTCATTCTTCATTCTTAATAAATCTTTTAACGATGTTTCCGTTTTCAGTTTTTATGTTGATGAAATAAATTCCGGTTTCCAAATCCTGTACGGACACATTGAATGTGTCCATCGCATTCGATATGGACGCATTCGATGTGGACGCATTCGATGCGTCCCTACAGCAGAGGCGACCGTAAATGTCGTAAATCGAAATCTCTTTCACGTGAAGTTCTGTTGCGATAAATAACTCATTTCCAACTGGATTTGGATAGATGTTGATGTTGCTTCTAAGTTCTTCCAACGATTCATTATTTTCAACAACGACGACGCAAGATTCTTCTGTCAACGCAGATCTGTTGTTGTTGAAGACTGCCTTAATTCTGTAGCAATATTCTTCTCCGGCAACAGTTGCTGTTGTGTCGATATAGCTGTTGTTTCCCACATTGGCGATGAATTCGTCGTTGCGATAGACGTCATAACTTGTTGCTTCGTTCACTGCGTTCCAAGAGATATTGATTTCTGTTGTGTCGTTAGTTGCAGTTATATTCTGAGGTGTTTCATGTTCAGCGGAATAGATGTTGACGCTTCCTACCGATGTCATTCCGTTTTCATATAAAGCCACCACTTCGACTATACATAAGTCAGATTTATCCACACTGAAAGATGTTTCTTTGGTGTTGTTCAGGATAAGCTCGTTATTGACGTAGAGGTTATATCCTGTAGGATTACCTTTTTTAGGAGCGTCCCAGTTGATTTTCAATCTGTTGCCTTCTGTAAAATGGAGGTTGCGCACAGGATAAGGGTGCTCGGTGTATTCGTAGAGATAATGGCTGTTGAATATTTCTTTGGTGTCATAGTCTTGAATCCATACTGCCACTTCGAGGTCGTCGGCTTCTTCCATGAAGGTCGAGTCCATAGGATAGTAGAACTCGAAGCGTTTATGGTCGCCGGCTTTCAATGATGTCTCCAAGCCATAGCCGCCGTCCAACATCTTCATCATGACGTGATGCCATTCTTTTTCGCCGTTGCCACCGTATTCCACATGGTTTTCTGTCGTTGTCTTTTCATTGACAGAGATGAAAGTCCTTACGTCGCTGAGGTTTACGTATGAAGTTATGTCGGCAGTGACGTGAATGATATTGTTTTCATCGATGTTGAAAGCTCCTCTTATCTCAGCAAAAGCAGGAGTATCATATCTTTGTAGCAAGACGGTTTGTGTGACAGGCTGAGCTGTCTGGTTCTTAAGTTGAAGCTCGGAGTCGATATGTACGCGCGGTACGGAATGTGCTTCGTAATAGTCTTTTCTGATGCCGCTTTCTTCTGTGTAGTATGGGTCTCCAGTGCCAGGGTAATTGACAACGTATTTCGTATACGTATATTTGCCTGGATTTTCTTCTGTAAGCTTATTCATCAAGGTGTTTATCAAGACGCAAGGTGCGCATGTGGAACTCGAGAAATGTTCTATCATCGGGATTCTCTGTTTTTCGCTCAAGGAGACGTTGAATGTCTTTGTCAAGGTGTTGTCACTTAAATCGTCTTCTGTCTCATTGACTTCACTGATGTTGAAACTGACGTTATATTCACCAGGAAGTATTGCTTTCTTTGTTACGAAACTGAATTTCTGTGTCTCGAATGATGATAATGATGCTGTGAACGTCTCTGTTATAGCTTCATCGCCTTCAATCTGATATGAAGCTACGAAAGATTGTATCTTGTCGACGCCCATGTTTTGTACTGTGAAACTTGCGTTCAGGTTGCCGGCGCCTATTCTGTCGAAGATGTTGATGCTATTTAATCTTATTTCGGTATTTGGCATCGCTGTCACGATGATATTGTCGAAGTACCATGCTTGGAATCTGCTGGAGTTGCCTTCGAAGAAGATACAGAACAAGACCTTGTCTTTTCCCATGTCGGATGTCACTATGCTTTGTTCCACGCTGTATCTTCCTGTTTCGTCGTAGCTGAGCGACCAGCCTACGTGCCAGGTGTTGCCTTCGTCTGATGATGTGGCGAAGCCAAGTACGCTTTCGTTATTATAATGTTCAAAATAATGGTCTACGTTTATCTTAAGACTCTTGACATCGCTAAGGTTGAGAGGTGTCGTCACCAACCTGCTGATGCCATTGAACTGTGGGTTCCAGCCTAACTTGATTTCGTTGGCTTCGCCTCCCGACATGTTAGTCTCGCTGATACTCCAGTTTGTCAACGCCTCGCCCATAATAGTCCAGCCTTCCGGCATCTCCGCCGAATCAAAGGTCTCGTTAATCAATACTTCCTGAGCCTTAACAGCTACAGATAACAAAATCGCTAATGTTAATAATAATGTCTTTTTCATGTCTTTTATGTCTATGGTCTACAGTCTACGGACTACAGACTTTGGTTATTTTTAAACTTGAAAACTTGAAAAATTTTTCAGATTCTCAGATTTTCAGATTCTCAGTTTTTAATAAATCTTCTAACGATATTTCCTTTCTCAGTCTTTATATTGATGAAATAAACTCCTGTTTTTAAACCATCGACATCAATGTCATGGACAAAGTCTGTAGTCTGTAGACCGTAGACTGTTGTCTGACGTCCGTAAATGTCGTAAATCGAAATCTCTTCCACGCGAAGTTCTGTTGCGATAAACAACTCGTTTCCAACTGGATTCGGATATATGTCGAATCTTATCTCGTTTTCTTTCATACCTGCCATTTCAAAGAAAACCGTGCAGGCTTCCGAATGTTCCGATTCCACTGAGGCGCAACTCGCTGTTATAGTATAGACGTAAGTCCCTCCATTGTCGAATCCTGTGACGTATGTCGTCTCTGTGCTTTCGCCTATCTTCTTGCCGTTGACGTAAATGTTATATGAATCAGCTTCGTCGACGGCGTCCCAAGTGAGCGTGACTTTATGTCTGAACTCGAAATCTTGAGAGAAAGTCTCCAAGATATAATTGATGTTGACCGGCGCATGGCAGCCTACTATTATCATGTCGGCGACTCCTACCGAACTGACTTCGTTTTCATAAATTGCAACGACTTCCACTCCGTAAAATCCGTCGGCGTTTTCTATGGTGTAAGATAAATCTTTAGAGTTTTCTAAAACCAACTCATTATTTATGAATAAGTTATAAGCTATAGGATTTGCGTTTTCAGGAGCTTCCCAACTTATGACGAGATTGTCTGAATTGTCTAACTTAAGGTTCTGAACAGGATAAGGATGTTCTGTGTATTCATACAAATATCCGCTGTTGTAAATCTCTTTGGTGTCGTTATCTTGCACCCACACCGCTACTTCAAGGTCGTTCATATCTTCCACGAAAGTCTTGCTCATGTCGTGAGAGAACTCGAAATGCTGGTATTTCCCTGCCTCGAAATCGGAGGTTGTTCCGTTGGCATTTGGCAACATCTTCATCATGATATGATGGAACTCTGTGAGTCCATTGCTACCTACGTTGCCTGTTGTCATCTTCTCATTTACAGATACAAACACCGTTACATTAGAGAGGTCGACATACGAGATAATGTCGGCTAAGACCTTGATTGTGTTGTCTTCAAGATTGAAAGCTCCTTTGATGTTGACGAAAGCAGGACTGCTATATGAGGCTTCGAATTCTTCTTCTGTGATGCCCGAATAACCGTAGCTCTTGCCGTTGACTGCCAAGAAAGGAACGCTGCCTACGTTATATAAGACCTTCTTCACGTTGCCTTCTGTCGTATAGTAAGGGTCGCCGGGAGCAGGCCAGTTCATGACGTATTTTGTATAGACGTATTTGCCTTCGTTGTTGGCAGTGAGATTTTTCATCTTGTTGTCCAAGATAACACAGTTGGCGCATGTCGAGCTCGAGAAATGTTCTATCATCGCAAATCTTTCTGTCTTGCCGAGAGCCACTCGCACGTTCTTACGAGCTGTATTGTTCACCTTGTTCTGATCTTCTTGTCCATTGACAGAAGTTATTTCTAATTGACAGTTGTAGTTGTCTGGTGTCAGATTGATTTTCTTTTCGAAGGTAAATTGTTCGGTTTCAAATTGTTCTAAATTGGTTTTGAAGGTTTCTGTTATTGTCTCGCCATTCATCTCGAACTTAGCTTCGAAAGATGTGATAGCGTCGCTGCCTGCATTTTGTACCGAGAAAATGATGTCGTTGTCGCCTGCGGGAACGATATTGTTGATGTCGATACTTTGTGCTTTGGCATCTATGGCTTCTGTCGTGATTATCTCTAAATCATCGAAATACCAGCCGTTGATATTGTTGCTGTTGCCCTGGAAATATATGCAGAAGACGACATTATCTTTTCCCATGTCAGCGGTTTTGATGGACTTGCTGACTGTATACTGGCCACCTTCCGAATATGTCTGCGACCAGGCATCGCTCCAGTTCTGACCGTTGTTGGCAGATGTGGCGATTCCTATCTTCGCCGCCACACTTTTCTTGTCGAAGAAATGACGGAACGAAATGGATACTGATGATAATCCGCTGAGATTTACAGGTTTTGTTATGATTCGTGAGTGACCGTTGGTCTTAGGTTCAGGATTGAACTTCAATTCGTTGGCTTCGCCTCCAGCCTTGTTGGTCATGGAAATCGACCAGTTGTCGGCAGAGTTTTCCGATGGTAACCAGCCTTCCGGCGCCGACATGGCATCGAAGGTCTCCCTCAAAAGAACGGCTCTCGTCTGCGAGAAAACCATTCCCGAAATCAGTAATGCAATCGTAAGTAATAATGTCTTTTTCATTTCTTTTTATGTCTACGGTCTATAGTCTACAGTCTACGGACCTTGGGTTATTTTTAAATCAACGGACCTAAGCCACTAATTCTTCTTCGTTCTTCCTTCATTGTTCTTCGTTCTTAGTTCATTGTTCATTGTTTATTGTTTAACAAATCTTCTAACAACGTTTCCATTTTCAGTTTTTATATTGATGAAATAAATTCCAGCTTCCAAATCAGCCACGTTAATATTGTGGACAAAGTCAGTAGACTGTAGCCCGTAGCCCGTAGTCTTACGACCATAAATGTCGTAAATCGAAATCTCTTCCACGCGAAGTTCTGTTGCGATAAACAACTTATTTCCAACCGGATTCGGATATATATTCAACGATGTCGTGTTTTCGTCTATTGACTCAGTATTGACTTCGGTGATGATGAGGTCTGTCATTCCTACTGATGTCTTCTCGTTTTCATAAAGAGCCACGACTTTAGCCACCAAAAGACCGGAAGCATTTTCCATTGTGTATGACAACTCGCTGATATTTTCAGCAACTAAATTGTCGTTGATATAGACATTATATCCCAAAGGATTTCCTTTTTCAGGAGCTTCCCATGTTGTGGTAAGTGTCATATCTTTTTCATCATATGCGAGTTGCAGATTTTGAACAGGATAAGAATGTTCTGTATATTCATACGCGTAGTTGCTGTTATAAATAATGTAGTCGTAATAATCCTGAATCCAGATTGCTACTTCGAGGTCGTTTAATTCTTCCATATAAGTCTCGTTCATATCGCAGGAAAACTCGAAATGTTGAAGTTCACCTGCTTTAAAGTCCATTTCAATGCCTTCCGCATCGGGGATCATCTTCATCATGATATGATGAAATTCCGTCTCACCGTTATATGACGCATTTCCTGTCGTAGTCTTTTCATTTACAGAGACATAAATTCTTTTCTTATAAAGATTTATGAATGGCATCACATCGACGTTGATGGTGATGGTACTGTCGTTTTCATTTATGTCGAAAGCTCCTCTGATGTCGATATACGCCGGAGTGTTGAGTGCTTTTTCAAAATCTTGTTCTATGATGAAAGTGTTGCCGTAAAGGTCGCCGTTCAAGAAAAGGGTAGGGGCTGCCAACACATTATAATATGTCTTTCTTACCTTACATTCGTCGGTGTAATAAGGGTCGCCTTCTTGTGGGAAGTTGGCCGGATATTTCGTGTAGGTGTATTGGCCGTGATATTTCTCTGTGAGTAAGACCATTTGTTGATTGACGGCTACGCAAGGAGCGCATGTCGGGCTCGAGAAGTGTTCTATCATCGGTTTTCTCTCCGCTCTGCTGATGGCGACGTTCATCTCTATTGTCATGATATTATCTGTCGTGATGTCTTCTTCGCCATTGACATTCAAGATGGATATTGTGAGTTCGTGAGAACCTGGCAACAAATCTACTTCTTCCTCGAATACGAAACTTGCTTCTTTCAGAGATTCTATAGTAGCCTCGAAGTCTTGTGTCACTGTCTCGTTGTCGTCTATTTTATAGCTTGCGCTGAATGAAGTGACGGTCTCTTCGCCGGTATTTTTCACTGTGAACGATATTTCGTTGTCGGTGGCTCCTGCTATCTCAGGGATGTCTATCGACATCAGTCCGAGGTTTAGTTTATCTAAGGTATAAATCTCTATGTCGTCGAAATACCAGCCGTTAATGTTACCGGAGACGCCTTCGAAGAATATACAAAACTTGACATTTTCTTTTCCCATGTCGGGTGTGACTATGGTTCTGACAATGTTGTGCTGACCTTGATTGTTGTTGGAGTAATAATCTTCCCAAGCGAGATTCCATGTCGTTCCGTTATCTGATGTTGTCGCGACGCCCATTTTATGAGGAATATCTTTATAGTTGTCTAAATAAGCTTTGAAAGAGACTACCATCTCTGATACGCCTGTAAGATTTATCGCAGGTGACACCAAGCGTGCTACTCCCTCAAACTGTGGCTTCCAATATAATTTTATTTCGTTAGGCTCGCCTCCAGCCTGGTGTGTGCCCCAGATCTGCCAGTGTTCGGCGGTGCAGTCACCTTCGACGCTCCAGCCTGATGGAAAATCCTCAGAGTCGAAATGTTCGCTGATATATGATAATCTGCTCTGTGCAAATGTTATCATTGATAACAATAATGCTAATGTTAATAATAATGTCTTTTTCATATTTTTAAAGTTATGGAGTTATGGAGTTATGGAGTTATGGAGTATTTCTTCATTCTTAATTCTTAATAAATCTCCTAACACTATTTCCTTTTTCAGTCTTTATATTGACGAAATAAATTCCATTTTCCAAATCCTGTACGGACACATTGAATGTGTCCATCGTTGATGTGGACGCATTCGATGCGTCCCTACAACAGAGGCGTCCGTAAATATCGTAAATAGCAACTTCTTCTACACGAATCTCTGTTGCGATAGTCAATTCGTCTTTAACAGGGTTAGGGTAGATGTTGATTGATGATGATAATTCTTCTATGCCTTCCTCAGGAACTTCAGGTTGTTCTGGGTCTTCAGGTTGTTCTGGTTGTTCAGGATCTTCAGGATTATCTGTGTTTTCTGTCTCTGTTACTATGCTGACTCCTACTGAGGAGATCTCGTTTTCATAGATAGCAAAGACTTCAATCAAGACGTCTTTGTTTGTAGTATTGAATTGATATGAAGTTTCTGTGATATTATCTGATACCACTCTGTTGTTCACTAACACCTTATATGCTGTAGGCTCGCCTGCTTCTGGTTTTGTCCAGCTGACAGTATCTCCTTCGACTTTAAGATTTTGTACAGGATAAGGATGTTCTGTGTATTCATACAAGAAATTGCTATTATGAACTTCTTTCGATTCATAATTTTGAATCCATACTGCCACTTCAAGGTCGTTCATCTCTTCGACATTTGTAGAATCCATGTTGTAAGAAAACTCAAATCGTTGATATTCACCTGCAATAAAGTTTGCGTCGATGCCTTCGTTGCCACTGGCCATTGCCATCAAAACATGATGAAATTCTGGAATCTTATTTGGTCCGACATTGCCAACAGTAGTCTTTTCGTTAACGCTGACAAATAATCTTACATCAGGCATGTCGATATATGATATCACGTCAGCTGTTATATTGATTGTCGTTTCATTAACATCAAAAGCACCTGCAATGTCTATGTAAGAAGGTATGCTGTATCTCTCGTTGAAATGCGATTGTTTAGGTTCTTTTGTCATCGTGGTGCCATCGAAAAATATTGCAGGAACGCCATTTACGCCGTAATATTCGCTTCTCACTTTACAGTCTTCTGTGTAATATTTATCTCCTGGATATGGATAGTTGAAAGGAAATTTGACGTATGTGTAGAGACCTTCATTATCGTGTGTGAGTTTTGATATCGTAGTGTCAGCTGTTACGCAATTGATACATGTCGCGCTTGAGAAGTGTTCTATCATTGGCTTTCTCTTCAAATCTTTTATGTATGTCTTGAAATCTTTCGACATAGTGTTATTGTTGAGATTTGTATCGTTTTCTCCATTGACGCTCAATATGTTAACTTTTATTGAGTGAGAACCAGGCAATAGATAAATGGCTTTTCTGAACTTGAAATTTTTGTTGTTTGAACTCTCGATTGTTTCGTTGAATAATTCGGTATATGTTTCGTAACCTTCAATTTCGTAACTTGCTTCGAAAGATGTTATTTCGGTGCCTCCGATATTACTGACAGTGAATTCTATATCAGTATTGCCCATAGGAATGATACTTTCAATGTCGATACTTGACAACTGAAGCTCGGTTTTGTCGCTTTTTGCGAAGATATTGATATTGTCGAAATACCATTTGTTGAAATTATATGTGTTGCCTTCATAGAAAAGACATATAAGAACACTGTCTTTACCCATATCTGGAGTGCTGACGGTTTCATTAACTTCGTGTTGACCGGCAGACGATGCGTTGGAGAATGTCTGCGACCAGGCTGTGTTCCATGTCGTTCCGTCGTCAGATGATGTAGCAATTCCGATGGTATGGCTGAGTTGGTCGTAATTAAGGCAGTGCTTGAAAGAAATTCCTAATTTGTCAACATCTGTTAAATCGGCTGTTGCCATAACTAAATGAATGCCAGCTGTAACTATAGGGCTGCTCTTGAAACACAGCTCATTGGCATTACCTCCCGCATTGTTGGTTTTGGAAATAGTAAAATTCTCAGAACCTTCGCCCTTAAAATACCACCCTTCAGGTAGCGCTTCGCTATCAAAAGTCTCGTTGACAATATAAGCTTCATTTTGCGTAAATGCCACATTTACAAGCATTAATAATAATGCTAAAAATAAATTTTTCTTCATTTTAATCATAATTAATATTAATTGCAAATATATGCTTTATTGGTAATAAATGAGGCTTTTTTTTAGTAAAAAAATAATAAATTGAATTAGTAAACTGTTTTACTTTTTCTTATCTTTGCAAATTGACAATTAAAAAGATAAACGATGTTTAAACCTACAGAATATCAGATTAAATCTGTTGCAACAGGAAATGTTTGCGATGACAGCGGATGGCTGCTCGATTTCAAAGGCGAGGAAAAACCAAGTCTCATAAGAGCCATTTATGCTAACAAACAACTCAATGTAAAAAACGACCTCAGCGGTCTTTATTGTTATGCCGACTGGCTTCCTATAAAACGTCTCTTAAAATGTGATTCTAAACCAATTACTTATAAAAGTGAAGCTTTGGCAAATAAGTTAGGTCTTAAGAATTTATATATCACTTTCAACGGATATTTCCCAGAAAAAGGTGCCACGATGCGCACTTGTTCTTTCAAAGAGACTGAGGCTTATTCTATATGCGCTCGTCTCGGAGAGGATAGAAAAGACGATGTCATCGTTGTCTCTTCTGCTGGTAACACAGCTCGCGCCTTCGCTCAGGTTTGTTCCGATAATAATATCAATCTTTTATTGACAATTCCTGAGGATAACTTAGACGCTCTCTGGTTCGAGAAACCTCTCAATCCTTGTGTTAAAGTCATCGCGACTAAGTCGGGCAGTGATTATTTCGATGCAATAAATCTCGGTAATATAGTGTGTGAACTTGACGGCTTCTTCGCCGAAGGTGGTGCCAAAAACATTGCTCGTCGCGATGGTATGGCAACGACGATGTTGTCGGCAACGACTTTCATAGGTCGCATCCCTGACTATTACTTCCAGGCTGTAGGTAGCGGTACAGGTGCTATCGCCGCTTGGGAAGCTAACTTACGTTTCTTAGAAGACGGTCGCTACGGTAATCATAAGGCTAAGATTTATGTCTCACAAAACCGTCCTTTCGTTCCTATGTATGACGCTTGGAAAGCCGACTCACGTGAGATGCTTCCTTACGACAACGACCAAGCTCGCCACGACGCTAACTCCGTCATTGCTAAAGTGCTGACAAATCGTAAACCTCCTTATTCTATCAATGGAGGTCTCTATGATGCGATGAAAGATACTGACGGAGAGTTTTTCGCTGTCACTAACGAAGAAGCAGAAAAGGCAGGTAAGCTGTTCGAAGAGTTAGAAGGCATCGACATCAACCCAGCTGCTGCAGTGGCAACAGCTTCTCTTATACAAGCTATCGAGAATAATCAGGTGGAACGCGACGCTGTCATCATGCTTAACATCACAGGCGGCGGCGAGAAACGCTTCAAAGAAAATAAAGATATTTTCTATCTTCAACCGACAAAAGTCTTCGACATCAACGCAAGTAAAGAAGAAATAAAAGAATTCGTTAAAGGAATATTTTGAGTTTCAATGTATAATGAACAATTAGTTCATTGATTTGATTATATAAAAAAGAGGCTGCCATATTCTGGTAGCCTCTTACCTTTAGTCATTAGTCATTAGACTTTAGACTTTAGACTTTAGACTTATTTCTCTATAAATGCTATTGTCTCACCTTTTTCAACAAGCTTACCTTGTGGAGCGACA
>JAZOCI010000008.1:0-3254 GCA_045596465.1 Bacteroidales bacterium
CTCATAACGAGGTAGGAACTCTACTATTTGAGCGAATACGAACTTGCCGAGATGCATAACTTGGAGGTTTTGACTGCAAAGTTACCATCAACAATTTCAAATCAAAAAATCAAAGAACGCTTGTAATTAATTTATATTTAATAATTTAACTACTACTTGGCGAATTTTATCGCATCAGTAGTAATTGTTAATTGTAAATTGTTAATTGTAAATTGTTAATTGTTAATTATTAATCGCGAAGCCGCCTATACGCATTTCTTGCCTGCGCCACATAAACGCTCGCCGTATAATCATCGATAAGTTTCGCATAACATTCCATCGCCTCTGCTTTTCTGTCTAGATATTTCTCCAACAAAACCGCATCTTTCAACAAAGCATCGTCGGCGAGATAGCTGTCGGCATATCCTTGATAAACACGTTTATACAAACTATCAGCCAAATTATAATCCTGATTTTCGGTTGCAATCTGCGCCTTACGCATTAAGAGATAAGGCATACTGACTTCATTAGGATTATAGATATTTATCGAGTCGAGCATCTGATTTGCGAGCTCGTATTTCTTCTGATAGATGTAGAAATCGGCTTTAGCGAGACGCTGCAATGCGATAGTGTCGTATTCTAAATTATCAGAAATGACAAGCGACAATGTCATAGCATCGTTGGCAATGAGCTTCGATGTCGCTGATTTCAATATGTTTAAAACCGACAACGCCCAATCAAATTCGCCTATATAATAACGCAGCTGTGCATTCTTGAAACGTGCCTCATGTCCTATCGGCTCTTCTTTCATCGACTTGTCAACCTGACTATAAAGCAATGTCGCTTCCCATACTTCTTCCTTAAAAAGATAAATATCAGCGAGTTGCATCTTAATCTTAGCCTTAGTACGTTTCGTCAAATTTAATTCGAGGGCATCATTCAACAAAGCAACAGCTTTTTCTGTCTCAGCGAGTTTAAATGCCAAAATCTCAGCGCGTATTATTAATATAGGTATAGTCTTATCATTGATGCCGAGTTCCAAACATTCATTCTCAATACGCTTTTCGAAATCGAGGTAGAAATCATGATCCGAATCATTCTCAATTTCAGATTTAACATATTGAACCTCAGTAATTCCTACGACAGCTTCTGGATAATAAGCACCCTCCTTTGATTTTTTTATCAGATAATCGTAAGCATTAATCGCGATTTCATATTGTTCATTATCGCGTGCTATTCTTGCAAGATGAATTATGTCGTATTCTCTGTCGTCGAAGCGTCTGTCTAACGCAATCTCTTGATTAAGAGCTATTTCATAATCTTTCATCTGAAGAGCGAACCAGACCAACAGTTCTGCGAACATCTCATTGTCGGGATTGTTTTGCGTCTTATTCAAAAGAGCATAACGCATTTCATCAGTCACAGAGCCATCAATATCATATCTCAACATAAATGAAAGTCGCGTCTTAACAACGTCATAATCATCAGGATCGGCTTCGAGTTGAAGAAGATAATTCTCTGTCGCCTTCTCAAAATTCATCATATTCTGGTAAGTCAGAGCCTTCTCTATATAAAACTTATAATCCATGGACGCAATCTCTGAACCTTTGTCGTACAACAAGATTGCGTATTCTTCGAAGGCTTTTGAACGCAACATATTAGCGACTTGCATATAGACATTTTTGTCTTCAGGCAAATCGTTGATAAGTCTTTTCAGATATTTGTCAACTCTCTCACTCTCATTGTTTTTTACATACACAAAAGCGAGATTCACCTGAGCTTTCCACTTGTTTGTGGTGTTATCGTTTTTTACAAACGACTTCAATTCTTTCTCAGCTTCATCATATTTCTCGAGAAAGATAAGACACTCAATATATTGAGAAAAATAATGGTAATAACGATAATCGATATAAAGCTGCTGATACAAATCTGCTGCCTTGTCATATTCTTTGTCGTTAAAGAAGTTACGAGCAAGCCGCTCATTGACTTGTCGCTGCGACTGTTGTGCCGGTTGATTTCTCTTTTCACCTGTCTTAGGAAGTGGCACCTGAGCCTGAAGCATCGATGCCGACATCGACATCAAAGTTAAGACAATGAAAATCAATCGCAACTTCTTTGTCATCGCAAATTATTGTTTTACGGTATTTTTTACAAATTCACTTTGCTTGTCAAAACGATCAAGAAAATAATCGAGCTGTGCTTCAATCATATCGACGGCTTCTTTCTCAGAACTTAAATATACTTCTCTTAACGAGTCGTTATAGAGATTTTGTTTCAAATCGTATTTTAGGTTACTGATTTGCAACTTAGAATATTTTATATTCTCGTTTATGTTATCGCGTTCATCTTCATACTGTTGAAGATAAGCACGAAGAAGTTGCATCTCTGGTTTTGGCGTATTGTTGTTTCTCAAAAACTCATCGAGTTCTGCGCAGTCATCGACAAGATTATTGAAAGCGGATTCTGTCTTTTGGTATTTCTTCTCTATCGTGGAAATCTGTTTTTCCATCATATCAATACGTTTCATCGACGGCTCGTCGTTACAAGCCATCAATGAAAACAATATCAATATTATACTTATTTTACTTAATAATTTCAAAGCCGGTATATTTTTGAAGTGCCTTAGGAACTCTGATTCCTTCTTCGCACTGGTTATTTTCCAACAACGCTGCCACTATACGAGGTAATGCTAATGCACTACCATTCAATGTATGAACGAGACGAATGTTACCGTCTTTATCTTTAAATCTGAGTTTCATTCTGTTAGCTTGGAATGTCTCGAAGTTAGATACTGAACTTACTTCAAGCCAGAGTTCTTGAGCTGCCGACCAAACTTCGTAGTCGTAAGTCATTGCAGAAGTGAAGCTCATGTCACCGCCACAGAGACGTAACACTCTGAAAGGAAGTTCGAGTTTACGTAACAGATTAGCAACATGTTCCTTCATAGCTTCCAATCTCTCGTAAGAAGTATCAGGATGAGCTATCTCCACAATTTCGACCTTATCAAATTGATGTAATCTGTTGAGACCGCGAACCGTCTTACCCCAAGAGCCAGCTTCACGACGGAAGCAGTTTGAGTAAGCCACGTTCTTCAAAGGAAGTTGATTTTCTTGTACTATCTTATCGCGGAAGATATTTGTCACAGGGACCTCAGCAGTTGGAATGAGATACATATTATCCAAAGGCACAGCATACATCTGAGCCTCTTTATCAGGAAGCTGACCTGTTGCGTAAGCCGAAGCTTCGTTGACCAAAATCGGAGGTTGAATTTCATA
>JAZOCI010000009.1:0-4976 GCA_045596465.1 Bacteroidales bacterium
GATGATTATTACAAGACAAATGTTGAAGGCGTTTATGCTATCGGCGACATCGTTCACGGACCAGCATTGGCACACAAAGCATCACACGAAGCCATTATCTGCGTAGAGAAATTCTGCGGTTTGAATCCAGAGAAATTGAATTACAACAACATTCCTGGTTGTACATATATCACTCCAGAAGTCGCTTCAGTTGGTTTGACAGAAGCAAAAGCTATCGCAGCAGGTTATGAAGTAAAGGTTGGTAAATTCCCATTCACAGCATCAGGAAAAGCTTCAGCAGCAGGCAACAAAGACGGCTTCATCAAAGTAGTTTTCAACGCTGCCAACGACGAATGGTTAGGTTGCCACATGGTCGGCGACAACGTAACAGAAATGGTCGCTACAGCAGTGTTAGGACGTGAGTTAGGAGCTAAAGGTCGCGACATCATCAACACCATCTTCCCTCACCCAACAATGTCGGAAGCCATGATGGAAGCCGCCGCCGCAGCACACGGCGAAGTGGTACACCTTTAATTCAATTGACAGTTAACAATTAACAATTGACAATTAAAATTTGTAGAGACGTATCAACAACACCTTAGATGTAGGCAAATGTTGATACGTCTCTTAAAAACGTGTTAATGTTTCATGCATATAAACAAACATTGATGCGTCTCTTAGATTGAAATATTAACTAAATTATGGGCACAAGGTCGCAAGGTCATAAGGTCGCAAAGACATAAAGACAAATACTCTGCGACTTTCTGACTCTATGACTTTCAGACTATTAACTAAATGGAAATAATTAAAACTTCGATAGAAGGTCTTTTGATAATAAAGCCTGATGTCTTCAAAGACGAGAGAGGATATTTTTTTGAATCATATAATAAGGAACGTTTTGCGAATGAAGGACTTATGATGAATTTCGTTCAGGATAATGAGTCAAAGTCGAGCAAAGGCGTTCTGAGAGGATTGCATTTTCAGAAGCCGCCTTACGCACAAGGTAAATTGGTGAGAGTTGTAAAAGGCTCCGTCATGGACGTGGCTGTCGACCTTAGAAAAGACTCTCCTACTTACGGCAAATGGGAATCTGTCGTACTTACCGAAGAAAACAAGCTACAGTTCTGGATTCCAGAAGGTTTTGCCCACGGATTCGTAACGTTAGAAGACAATACCATATTTAATTATAAATGTACTAACGTTTATAATAAGGAATCAGAAGGCAGTATTTTATGGAACGACCCCGACATCAATATCGAATGGAATATCGAGAATCCCATTCTTTCTGAGAAAGATAAGATTTCTCCATTATTCAAAAATTTCGAGACACCTTTTATATAATGTGAATATCAAAATATGAAAAAGACAAAGACTCTTTTGATAATCGCGGCAGCATCGCTTGTATTGATGATTGTCATCACTTTAGTAATGAGCATCATTGCGATAAGAACCGCTAACAAACGTCCTGTTTCATTAGAACAAATCGTGATACAAAGTCACGACATAGAATTTTGCGACGACATATATTTCGCAGGAGAAAGAGTGCCGTTGGAGATGTTCAATATCAGAGAACGTTATGAAAGAGAGCTTTTGTCGAACACATATTTTCACAGCAACACAATGGTCTTGATTAAAAGATCAAAACGCTGGTTTCCCGTCATCGAGCCTATTTTGAAAAAATACGGAGTTCCTGAAGATTTCAAATACCTTTGTGTCATAGAGAGTTATCTTAGCAATGTCGTTTCTCCAGCAGGTGCGGCAGGATTCTGGCAATTCATGAAAAGCACAGCAGAAGAATACGGATTAGAAGTCAACAAAGAAGTCGATATGCGATATAATGTCGAGTTAGAGACTGTAGCCGCATGTAAATATTTCCTTAAAGCCTACGAAAGATTCGGCAGCTGGACATTAGTAGCGGCTGCTTATAACGCAGGTTCTTCCAGAGTGACGAAATTCATGAAAGAACAAGGAGCAACATCTTATTACGATTTGTTAATGGCTGAAGAGACAGAACGTTACGTCTTCAGAATATTGGCGATAAAAACTATTTTCGAGAATCCAGAGAAATACGGAATCTATGTCAGCAATGAGCTTTCTTACCAACCTTATAAATATTACACCGTAAAGGTTGATAAAGATGTTAAAAACTGGGCTGAGTTCGCCAAAGAACATGACATCACTTATAAACTGTTAAAAGTCTTTAACCCTTGGCTGAGAAGTAACTCATTGAAAGTCAAGAAAGGTAAAGTATATGAGATAAAGATTCCTAAGAAACCTTTCAACATAACTCACGGTCATATCATGAATCTTATCGGCGATGAACAATTCTTTGAAAACGATTCTTTAGTTGAAGGAGGCGAGATTTAAACATGAAACAGGACGAAAGAAACAACATATCCGAAGAAGAATTTTTAGAGATTTATGGAGCTAAAGAGAATAATCTCAAAGATGTAAGCTTAAAAATTCCTCGCGATAAATTAGTCGTTATCACAGGATTAAGCGGCAGCGGTAAGTCATCATTAGCTTTTGAAACGATATACGCCGAAGGACAACGTCGCTACATGGAGTCGCTTTCGTCTTACGCCCGACAGTTCATCGGCAATATGGAGCGTCCGCAAGTCGATGAGATAAAAGGTTTAAGTCCGGTGATTTCTATAGAACAGAAATCCGTCAATAAAAACCCGCGTTCTACGGTAGGGACAATAACGGAAATTTATGATTACCTGCGACTTCTGTATGCAAGAGCAGCCGAGCCTTTCTCATATAACACAGGAGAAAAAATGGTTCGTTACTCCGAAGAACAGATCTGCGACATCATAATCAAGACTTATAAAAACAAAAAAATCAATATCTTAGCTCCTGTAGTAAGAGGACGTAAAGGTCATTACAGAGAACTTTTCGAGAACATACGTCAGCAAGGATTTCTGAGAGTACGCATCGACGGAGAGATAAAAGAACTGAACTTCGGAATGCAAGTCGATCGTTATAAAGTACATGATATTGAAATCGTTATCGACAGACTTCTCGTAGGTGAAGATAAAAACAGAATCAACAAGGCTGTAGAGTTAGCTTTCAAACATGGTAAAGGCTTGCTGTTTGTTTTAGAAGAAGGACAAAGCGACGTACGTTATTTCAGTCGTTTGTTGATGTGTCCGACGACAGGACTTTCATATCAAGATCCGGAACCTAACACCTTCTCTTTCAACTCGCCTTACGGAGCATGTCCGAAATGTAACGGACTCGGCGAGATAACAGTCATCGACATGAACAAGATAATTCCCGATATGGAGAAGAGTATCAAGAAAGGCGGACTCGCTCCTCTCGGCGAATATAAAAACTCTTGGATTTTCAATCAGTTGGAGACATTAGGACTTCATTACGGTTTTACCTTAGACACTCCTCTGAAAGAACTTTCCGAAGAAGCATTAAACACGATTCTTTACGGAACGACAGAAGGCTTCACCGTGACGAAAGAGCTTTACGGCACAATGTCGACATTCACAGCCACCTTCGACGGATTGATAAATTTCATCATAAAACAAAACGAAGACGAAAACGCCTCAACATCAATAAAACGCTGGGCTGCGAGTTTCATGAACGAAACACAATGTCCTGAATGTCACGGAACACGTCTCAAAAAAGAATCGTTATATTTCAAGATTAACGACAAGAACATAGCCGAGCTCGCCGAGATGAATATCGTCAATCTCGCAAAATGGATAGACGAATTACCAAAATATCTTAACAGAAAACAAAAAGAAATCGCTGCTGATGTCTTGGCAGAAATCAAGAAACGCATCGACTTTCTGTTAAATGTCGGTATCGATTACCTGAACTTAAATCGTCCATCGAAAAGTCTGTCGGGCGGCGAGGCACAACGCATCCGTCTCGCAACACAAATCGGTTCCTTATTGACAGGAATACTTTACATCTTAGACGAGCCGAGCATCGGATTACATCAGCGCGACAACCAACGACTTATAGAATCGTTGAAAGAACTGAGAGACATCGGTAACTCTATAATCGTCGTTGAACACGACAAAGACACGATGTTAGCTTCAGATTATATCGTCGATATTGGACCAGGCGCCGGCAAACACGGAGGCGAGATAACTTTTGAAGGAACGCCGAAAGAAGTCAAGAAAGGCAAGAGTCTCACCTGCGATTATCTCAATGGCAAGAAGAAGATTGAAGTACCGAAGACAAGACGCAAAGCTCGTAACGACGAATACCTTATATTAAAAGGTGCGAGAGGACATAACTTAAAAAATGTCACTTTGAAATTACCTCTCGGCGTAATGACTTGCGTGACAGGCGTGTCAGGCTCTGGAAAGTCGAGTCTTATTAACGAGACACTCTACCCTATCTTGAGCAAACATTTCTATCGTTCCTTGAAAGAACCGCTGCCTTACGATTCTATCGAAGGTTTAGAATATATCGACAAAGTCATTGAAATTGACCAAGCACCTATCGGAAGAACACCGCGTTCAAATCCAGCGACTTACACCAAAGTCTTCGACGAGATAAGAAAGTTATACGGCGAGTTGCCAGAGTCTAAGATACGCGGCTACAAAGCAGGACGATTCTCCTTTAACGTAAAAGGCGGCAGATGCGAGACTTGTCAAGGCGCGGGAGTAAGAGTCATTGAGATGAACTTCTTACCCGACGTACAGGTGCTATGCGAGACATGCCAAGGAAAACGCTACAACAGAGAGACTTTGGAAGTGCGATATAAAGGCAAATCCATCAACGATGTCTTAAATCTTACCATCAGCGAAGCATTGACATTCTTCGAAAACATTCCTTCTATAACACAAAAAATCAAGACATTAGAAGACGTAGGCTTAGGCTATCTCACCTTAGGGCAAGCCTCAACGACATTGTCAGGCGGCGAAGCACAACGCGTGAAGTTAGCAGCAGAGCTATCTAAAAAAGATACAGGAAAGACATTATACATCTTAGACGAACCGACGACGGGACTTCATTTCGAGGACATC
>JAZOCI010000010.1:0-2622 GCA_045596465.1 Bacteroidales bacterium
GCGGTTCCTGTGCTTTCAAATGTAAAAATTTGAGCAGCATCAGCATCTGTACCACTGACAGTTACATCCCCATATCCAGGATCCGTGAGAAGATATTGACCAACTCCTATAGAGTTGTTCGTATTTTCAAAAACTTTGATCCTGTAGCTTTTGCCATCAAGATCCTGCGCATTCAGGCTAAACACCCCGAACAAGCACATCATTGTAAATAGTAAGATTTTCTTCATTTTTATAAATTTAAGTTAATAATGAATATAAATTAATGTCTAAAAAAGGCTACAAATTTAGCTTTATTTTTTTAAATACCGAAGAAAAAAAAAGATTTTTTGATCAGAATCTGATAATTTGAGAAGCTGAGAAATCTGGGTGTTCCGAGTCAGAGCCAAAGTCAGTGCCAATCCTCAAGCTTTCAATTTCTCAGATTTAAAAATCATGATTTCATGAAGATTCATTAAAGAAAAAGAGGCGCAAAATCTTGCGCCTCCAATTATACATTCTTCATTGTTAATTGTACATTTTAAAACTGAGAACTTAAAAAATTTTCAGATTCTCAATTTTTAACAAATCGTTTAACAATCTCGCCTTCGCTTGTTACTATCTTCACGAAGTAGATTCCGCTGTTCAATTCAGCAACATTGATGCTGCGGACAGAATCTGTAGACTGTAGACCGTAGACTTTAGTCTTACGACCGTAGATGTCGTAAATAGCGATTTCTTTTACATTCACTTCTGTTGCGATGAACAACTCGCTTCCAACAGGATTTGGATAGACATTGATTGTTGCGCTGAGTTCTTCAATACCGTCTCCTAATGTCTTGACACATACTTTTGTTGATTTTTCAGATTCTACTGTATCGTTAAGAACAGCTGTCACTGCGAAGCAATATTCTGTATTGTATTCCAAGTTTTCGACTGTATAGACAGTGTCTGTTACAGTTACGAATATTGTGTCATTGCCTTGATAAACGTTATATGATGTAGCGTTTTCAACTTTTGCCCATGTCAACTTGATTGACGAAGTGCTCAATGCTTCAGCGAATAATGTGTCTGGAGCGGCGATTGTATCTGTTGAATTATCGCCATCGCCGTCTTCTTCGACTGTAATTGTCACTTTCACTTCACCACGTCTTGACTCACCTACTTCGTTGACTGCTGTCACTGCAAATATGTATTCTTTTCCAACTTCCAAATCAGTAACTGTATCAGTTGTGACTGTCAATTTTGTTTCAAGTGTATCTGCACCTTGATATACATTGTAGCTCAATGCGCCATCTACTTCAGCCCAAGACAATACGACTGTACTATCGTTTATTACGTTTGCTTCAACAACTGGTGATGCCGGAGTTGTTGCGCTACCGTCTTCAGTCAATGTCTTAACATTCACGACTTTTGAAAATTCCGATTCATTTCCATTTTCATCAAAAGCTTTCACTTTGAAGCTGTATTCTGTCGCGGCTTTCAAGCCTTTCACCACATAAGATGTTGTATCAACGTTATCTTCGACAAGAGTATCATTTTGGAAAACGCTGTATCCTGTAGCGCCAGCCACTTTGTTCCATGTCAAGACGACTGTTGTATCGCTTGTTGCTTTAGCCACAACGACAGGTGCTTCTATTGGAGCTTCCCACATGAATCTAACGACAGGTCTTGCATAGTGTGCAGTTCCGGCTTCTGTTGGATATTGAGCGTATGAAGCGTCATTTCCTGGTCTGTACAACACAGATTTCTCAACTCTATCAAAGTACCAAGATGACTTGTTCATAAAGACATTATCGCCCGATTTTGCTACCGCAACGACAAGAGTCAAGTTATTTTCTCCTTTATATTCAAATGGAGTTTCAAATTCAAATGTTTCCCATTTACTTTCACCAATCAAAATATCTGTATCTGAAAACACCAATGTAAGGTCTTCTTCTGCAGTCCATTGGGTTGAATCCACCTTGTTTTTTTCTGCTAAATAGATTCTGACATCATCTAAGTAGGCTTGTCTTCCACTTTCAAAATCGAAGGCCAATTTCTCGATAGTGAATCCTCCTTCGAACAAATCTTTGTTATAAGTTATTTCTGCCCATGAATATTGGTATTGGAATCCGAAAGGTATTGCATCTGATGAAACCGGGTCAGTAACTCCACTTTGTACTCTCTCTTCACCGACTTGAACAAAGTCAACATTTTTGTTTACAAGTTTAACACAAATAGTATCCGTTGCCTCCGATTCTTTTGAACCATTAACAGATGTCACTGTGTAACAATATTCTCCTTGTTTTAAATTCTTGATAAAATACGTCGTATCTTCAATGTTATCAATCAATTTACCGTCACCATAGACATTGTAGCTTTGAGCATTTTCTGCAACACCCCACGACAATTTAACTTTCGACTCACTGATTGCTTCAGCCTTAAAGTTAGATGGAACCGCTGGTTCTAAATATTCTTCTGCACCTGCTGCAAAAGTCAACTGTATGTTTGGAATTTGTTTCCACTGTGTAGCTTGTATTGAAGTAGTTGGATCAAATTTCTCATTACCATTACTTTTATACAATGCTCTATAAGCCAAACCTTCATCTGTATCATATCTACATTCAAAAGATTCAAATGTCGTACCTCCGTTAGAAATATATT
>JAZOCI010000011.1:0-2428 GCA_045596465.1 Bacteroidales bacterium
AGTAAAGGCTGGCGACAAAAGAGCGTTGCGAGGTTTCATACACGATGAGTCGGCAACAGGTCAGACTGTATATATCGAGCCAGCCGAGATTTTCGACACCAACAACGAAATCAGAGAGTTGGAATATGCAGAACGTCGCGAGATAAACAAGATTCTACTCGCTTTCACAAATCTGCTTCGTCCAGAGATTCCCGCCCTTCTAAAAGCGTGGAACTTATTAGGTCTCATAGATTTCATTCGCGCTAAATCATTGTTAAGCAACGAATATAAATGCGTCGTTCCGGAAATAACCGATGAACCGATGTTTCTCTGGCGTCAAGCACGACATCCGCTTTTAGAACAGAAACTGAAGTCGCAGGACAAACATATCACACCATTAGATTTAAATTTAGATAAAGACAACAGAATACTCGTAATATCAGGACCTAATGCCGGCGGTAAGTCGGTGTGTCTCAAAACTATCGGTCTCGTGCAATATATGTTACAATGCGGTCTCGCCGTACCGATGGAGATTGACTCCAAATGTGGAATATTCCACGATATGTTCATCGACATCGGCGACTCTCAATCGCTCGAAAACGACTTAAGTACCTACAGCTCACATCTTTTAAATATGAAAGAACTGCTGTCTCATGCCAACAAACGCACATTATTTTTAATAGACGAGTTTGGCACAGGAACAGAGCCTCAACTCGGTGGCGCGATAGCGGAAGCCATATTATTGAAACTTAATGAGAAGAAATCGTTTGGCGTTGTCACGACACACTATGCGAACCTGAAACTTCTCGCCGACAATCATCAGGGCATCGTCAATGGAGCCATGTTGTTCGACACCCGATATTTGCAGCCTCTTTATGTGATGATGACTGGCAAACCAGGAAGCTCGTTCGCCTTTGAGATTGCGAAGAAAATCGGTTTCCCGGAAGAGATTCTTAACGACGCTGCTGAAATAGGCGGAAAAGAACATCTCGACTTCGACCAGCAACTGCAACAACTTGAAATTGAGAAGAAAGAAGTACGCAAGAAAGAATACGAACTGAAAGTAGCCGACAATCTTCTCAATGAAGTCGTAACCAAATATAAAAACCTTCTCAGCGATTTGGAGAAGAAGAAAAACACACTTCTGAAAGACGCCAACAAAGAAGCTCAATCTTTAATTGACAAAGCAAACGCCAAGATTGAAAGGACGATACGCGAGATTAAAGAAGCTCAGGCTGAGAAAGAACGTACCAAAGAACTTCGTCAGGATTTGAAGGAAATGAAGCAGCAGCTTGAAGAAGACGCTAAGGTCATTTCCAAAAACCTCAAGATTAAAGAGAAAGAGAATAAAAACGAACAAGATTTACAAGTCGGTAATATGGTTCGTATCAATGAGATGGAGATCGTCGGAGAGATAATCGCTCTCAGCGACACCGATATTACAATAGAATTTGGCAGCGTAAGACTCAGGACGACAGCTGATAAAGTAGTTAAGATTAGTAAGAAAGAAGCCAAGAAATCCGCTAACAACCCTACATATCTCCGTAAAGCAATCATGGAAGACCTCAACGAGAAATCAGCGAATTTCAACCTCACCTTAGACGTGAGAGGGATGCGAGGCGAGGAAGCTATAGAAGCCGTAGCGAAATACATCGACGACGCTTCATTATTAAGCGTTAAGAATGTCAGCATCTTACATGGAAAAGGCAACGGCATCTTACGTCAGATGATACGACAATATCTCAGCAAGCAATCGTGCGTACGACAGATGCAAGACGCGAGCTTAGAGACAGGAGGCACCGGAATCACAAGAGTGGAACTAAAATAATTTGAAAATACAATAACGAGGCTATCTAACAAGTTAGACAGCCTCATTTGTTTTTATGATTATAAAATTGAATTAAAGAATTGACGCATAGATGGTTTAATTAAACTCTATCCCAACTTACGAGTTCTCCATCGGTGGTTTTCATGGAATTGCCACCTCCGAATATCACGGTTTTGTGTTCTGCATCGGCATGTGACAAATTAGCCCAATAATTCAATCCTTTAAAATAATTCATGTTAAATGTTGCTCCCGACTTAATCTCGTAAGCAAATATTTCGTTATCTTTATTTTGAATCAAATCTACTTCATTTCCATTGCTATCTCGCCAGAAAGTAAAATCGGGATTTCTACCACTATTCAACTCTTTTTTAATCAACTCATTGATAATCATATTCTCAAACAACTCTCCTCTGAGATAATGTGTTGCGAGCTGTGATGCCGAATTGATTTCCAACAAAGAGCATAGCAATCCAGTATCATAAAAATATAGTTTTGGAGTCTTAACTAGTCTTTTTGAGAAATTTTTATAATCTGGTTTCAAAAGATGAACGATATAACATTGTTCTAGTATCGACAGCCAAGATTGAACTGTTGGTTCTGTTATGCCACACTCATTAGCCA
>JAZOCI010000012.1:0-7062 GCA_045596465.1 Bacteroidales bacterium
GAAGGCTATCAAGGATTTAAGACGCGTTCTTGTCATTCGTTAGAAGAAGTGAAGTTGTATAAAGACGATTTCGACTATGTTTTTCTAAGTCCTATTTTCGACAGTATCTCAAAAGAAGGATATAAGTCTAATTTTACGAAAGAAGAATTAGAGAAGGCTTCAAGGGAAGGTGTTATTGATGAGAAAGTTGTTGCGCTTGGAGGCGTCGATTTCGATGATTTTCCTTTTTTGAAGAAACTGAATTTCGGGGGAGCTGCTATGCTTGGCAGCGTCTATCGACTTAAAGATTTGACCTTAGATGAGATGAAAAAATTGTTGTTTGATTTGAAATAAGATTTTACTTTCAATTAATAAACATAAATCTTAAATAAAACTTCAGATTTTGCCTAACGAAAAAAAACGTATTTTTATAATATTAAAAAAAAATCTACGTTAATTTGGTGTTCGTAACGTAGAAATTTTTTTCATAATCTTTATATTGTTTTTCCCCGCTTCTCGTGAAGAAGTGGGGTTTTTATTTATGAATTCCTAAGCGCTTCCTCAGCTTCTTTGAAACACATTGTCAGCTCCTCGGCTTTATGCGAGTCGGAACTGATGATGACAGGAATGTTCATCTCGCGCATGATAGGGAAGATCCATGTCGATGGGTAGAAGTCGTTGCTACGTTTTTTGTAGATGCCTCGAGTATTGACTTCAACAATCAGATTCTTTTCTTTTATCAATGTCAGCGTCTCCATGAGAAGGTCGCGATACCATTTCTCGTCCTCGCGAAAATATCTGTCTCGGTTGTGCATTTTGATCTTGTCGAAATGTCCGACGATGTCGAACTCTTCAGTCTCAATCATTTCGTTATATTGATGGAAAAACGCCTTCACGCCTTTTTTAATATCGCCATCATAATATTTGAAAAGACCTTCATCGTAAGTCTCGACTTTAGAACCATCGATGAACCATAACTTGTCGATGTCGTTTCCTACGAGATGCACCGAACCTATCAGATAATCGAGATCGTATTTCTCTTTTGTCTCCTTAAAATTTTTAACAATTCCTGGAATGAAGTCCATCTCCATCGAGCAATAAATCTTGATTTGGTCTTTATATTTTTCCTTCAAAGAATTGATGGTGTCGATATAATTTTGGACTTCGTCGTTCTTTATCGCGAAAGTATTTTCAAAAGGCACTGGCGAATGGTCGGAGAAGCCGAGAATTTTCAGACCTTGACGTATCGCTTCTTGTACTACCTCCTCGGCTGTCGATTTCCCGTCGGAGAAATTTGTATGTGTATGTAAATTGAATAGTTGCATCTTTAAGAAATTATATTACAGCATCTATTACCTTATACACTTTATCGCCACGACGTATCACGTCTTTTGTCGGGATTGAACACAACTCACCTTTTTCAGTGGAATCGACGGCTTTGAGGTCGACGCGAATTTCTGACACTTTATCTTCATAGACACCTGTTGTAGGACCTATTATCATGATGTCATCGCCGACTTTCAAGTCGTTGGTCTCCATTCTTATCTCCGCTACGTTAATCTTTCCGAAGAAGTTCGTCACTGTGCCTACGAAGATTTTTGTCTTAGTAGCTTGCGAGCCATATCGTTGAGTCCATTCGCCCATTTTTCTTCCGAGATAATATCCGTCCCAGAAGTCGCGGTTGTAGACGCTGCGCAGGCGTTCTGTCCATGCTGCAATTTTCTCTTCTGTGAACACACCTTTATTAATAGCCTCGACGGCTTCGCTATAAACGCCTACTGTCACTTTTGTATATTCTGGAGAGCGGCCGCGTCCTTCTATCTTCAGGATTTTCACGCCAGCATCGAGCAGTTTGTCTAAGAAAGGCAGCGTGCATAAGTCTTTAGGCGACATGATATATTCGTTGTCGATGGCGAGAGTTATCTCTTTGTCGCGGTCTGTCACTTCGTAGCCGCGTCGGCAAGGTTGCACGCAGGCTCCTCTGTTGGCAGATGAGTTGAAGTTATCTAAGCTGAGGTAGCATTTGCCTGACACCGCCATGCAGAGAGCGCCGTGGCAGAAAGTCTCTATCCTGACGAGTTCGCCTTTAGGACCTCTGATGTTTTGCTCCTCGATTTTTCTTGTGATGGCTTTGACTTGTTCCACAGCGACTTCACGTGCTGTCACCATGACATCAGCAAATTGTGAATAATATTTAACAGCTTCTATGTTGGTGATATTACATTGAGTCGACATGTGAACTTCGACGCCTATTTGTCGTGCATATTGAATGACGCTTTGGTCGGATGCGATGATAGCCGAGATGTTGTTAGCTTTCACTGCATCGACGAGCTGACGCATCTCGTCCAATTCTTCGTCGAAGACGACAGTATTTATTGTGACATAACTCTTTACGTTATGTTCGTTACAGATAGTAGCGATTTTATTGAGGTCGTCTAAGGTAAAATTCTTGGCAGATTTGGAGCGCATGTTGAGACGACCGATGCCGAAATATACTGAGCCTGCTCCAGCCTGAATGGCAGCCGATAGAGCTTCGTAAGATCCTACCGGCGCCATTATCTCGATGTTGTTATATTTTTTTCCCAATTTAAAAATGTTAAAAATGATTTAGATATAAGATTATTTTATTCTTTCTCTTAAATCTGCAGCTCTTTCTTCAAAGCCTTTCTTGCCGAGAAGAGCGAACATGTTTTTCTTGTAAGCTTCAACGCCAGGTTGATCGAAAGGATTGACTTCCAATATATATCCGCTCAAAGCGCAACCCATCTCGAAGAAGTAGATAAGCTCACCTATAGTAGATGCTGATATTTCAGGAATTTGAATCATGATATTAGGAACGCCACCGTCGACATGAGCGAGGATAGTTGCGGTCTCAGCGGTATGATTTACTTCGGAGAGACGTTTACCTGCTATATAATTCAACTGATCTAAGTCGTTGTCGGCTAGAGGTATTCTGATTTCTTTAGTAGGTTTCTCTACTGAAATGACGGTCTCGAATAAGTTACGTAATCCGTCCTGAATATATTGACCCATAGAGTGAAGGTCGGTGGTGAAGATGTCGGAAGCAGGGAAGATGCCTTTGCCGTCTTTGCCTTCGCTTTCGCCGTAAAGCTGTTTCCACCATTCTGCAATATATTGTAAACGAGGTTCATAACTGACTAATATTTCGTTAGTCTTTCCGTCGTGATATAAAGCCTGACGAGCAACGGCATATTGAGCCACAACATTGTCGGCGTTTTGATTTTCTTTACAATAATTCTCGACGGCGAGAGCGCCATTGACTAACTCTTCTATGTCTATTCCAGCGACAGCTATAGGAAGCAATCCTACAGGAGTGAGCACTGAGTAACGACCGCCGACGTTATCAGGCACGACGTATGTTTTGTAACCTTCTGTGTTAGCGAGGGTTTTAAGAGCGCCTCTTTCTTTGTCGGTGATAGCGACGATACGAGTTCTTGCTTCTTCAACGCCGTATTTCTTCTCGATATGATTTTTCAAGATGCGGAAAGCTACGGCAGGTTCTGTCGTGGTTCCCGATTTGGAGATAACAGCCATGGAATAATCTTTATTGTCGAGGAGTTCAAGAAGCTCTACCATATATTCTTCACTCATATTATGACCGGCATAAACGATTTGAGTGTTACCTACCTTATTAATTAATGCGCCGAATTGATGAGATAATGCTTCGATGACGGCTCTTGCACCGAGGTAAGAACCGCCGATGCCGACGACTACAAACACCTCCGATTTCTTGCGTAACAACTCAGCTTGATTCTTGATGTCTTGGATAAACTCTTTTGTCATTTCAGAAGGAAGAGTAGTCCAGCCTAAGAAATCGTTGCCAGCGCCAGATTTGTCGTATATAGTTTTAAATGTATTTTCAACTTTATTCTGGAATTTGAGAATACGTTCGTTTGAGATGAAGCCGTTGATATGCTTCAAGTTTGTGCTAATCTGTATCATGTTAAATGTATTTTTATAATTTTGCGAAGTTACAATATATTTTTGAAAAATGAAATCGAAATGACAAAAAAAGAGACCGTCCTTGAGCAAGGACGGTCTCGAGAACCAAAAACCAAAATTTATGAAACCTTACGAACAACGTAAAAGGATCTACGTCATTCGCACTGCAAAGATACACTTTTTTTATTATATCTAAATAAAAATTAACTAAAAAAGTTAAAAAAAGTGTAAAATATGTTAAAAAATGTCAAAATGAGTAAAATACTTGCATTTTTATTTGGAAAAAAAGATATTTACATTTTATATTTGTGAAGAAAATGTACTTGTGAAGTGAATGTTTTAAAAAAACACAATATCTCAAAATAAAATTTAATAATTGTTGAATTAATTGTGCTGAATGGAAAAGACTGTAAAAATATTATTAGTTGAGGACGATTTAAATTTGGGTTTTATTCTAAAGTCCTTTTTGGTTGTAAAAGGTTATCCAACTGAGTTATCGAGAGATGGAGCAGATGCTTTGGCTCGTTTTGAAAACGAGGCATTTGATTTTGTGATTCTTGATACGGTGTTGTCAGGTATTGATGGTTACACATTAGCTGATAGAATCAGGCAATGTGATGAAGAAATCCCGATTATGTTTATTAGTTCTAAGACATCGAGAAATGATGTGTCGAAGGGATTCGCTGTCGGAGCTGACGATTTTATTAGCAAACCTTTTAGTGTCGATGAACTGTATGAACGTGTCAATGCGATTTGCAAGAGAACTGTTCTTAAGACAAAGAGTGAACATGTTTATAAGTTGGCGTCTTACACATTTGATGGTGTTAGGCATGTCCTGACGAGAAACGGTGTAGAGAAGAAACTTACGAATAGGGAGTTAGATTTGCTGTTCCTGTTTTGTGAGTACAAAAACCGTATTGTCGAGAGGTCGTTGGCATTACAAAGAATCTGGCATGAAGAGAATTACTTCAATGCTCGAAACATGGATGTTTACATAGCTAAGATTAGGAGGTTATTTAAAGATGATCCTAATGTGGAACTGCAGAACATACATGGTGTTGGATACAGACTCGTTGTTAAGGAATAAGTTATTCTTTAACTGTACGTTGGCGGTATGAGGAGTAAGGGAATCGTTGTTCATTTATGATTTCCCAATATGTGATGTTGACAGATGCTTGCGGAAGTTTGATGCTGTTATCGTTGATTATCTTCCAGAAATGATTGGCGTTAGGACCTTTGTTAGTATTGGTTAAGATAATGATGGTTTTGTCGTTGACGTCGTCTCTGATAAAGAAAGAACGATAGGCTTTCCACCAACCGTGATGGTAGTAACATCCAGGATATTTGTCTGGTATTCTCCAGCCGAAACCGTAATTGTCTTTGCGTTTCCTGCTCTTCGGACTGCCCGGCTTGAATGCTTCATCTTGAATGGAGTCGGGGAGAAGCAGTCCATAGTCGACGGCAGTCATGAACTTGAACATGTCTTCTGTGTTAGACATCATCATCTTATCGCCTTTGACACCATTGAGATACTCGTTAGGAGCTTGCATCGGACGACGTCGGTCCATGTAATATCCTTGAACGACATCTTCAATGTATAACGACACATTGGCATCAGGATTCATCTCGTAGATATACGAATAATCCATGCCGAGAGGTTCGAAAATCTTCGTTTTCATATAATCGGCAAATGAAATCCCTGATACTCTTTCTATTATAGATGCCAACAAGGCATAATTGACATTGCTGTAATTGAAACCTCCGTCGGGTTTGAAATATGGAGTGGGTTTGTACTTAGCATAATATTCAATCATGTCTTCGTTTAAGAAAGGCTTCTTCCTATCGGGCCATTGAGCGTCAGCTAAACTTTCGTACCTCGACAAACCAGAACGATGGTTCAATAACAATCGTGTGGTGACGCCTTCGTATGGAAACTCAGGAATATATTCTCTGATGTCTACATCATAGTCAATCTTACCTTCGTTCTTCAAAATCATGACAGCCTCGGCTGTAAACATCTTTGAAACAGAACTTAATTGGAAAATATCGTCAGATTGTAAATCATCGTTTCTCTTTCTTAAATTACGGTAACCCCAAGCTTTTTTATAAACGATTCTGCCTTGTTCTGCATATAAAACAGTGCCGTTAAAACCTACTTTCTTTCTTAAATTACTGAAAATCTTGTCGATGCTCGCAGCTTTCTTCTTTATTATATCTTCATCGAGATTGATGAAAATACTATCGACATTTATTACAGGAAGCTCTTTTACCACTTCAGGCTCAATGATAGAAGCCTCCTTTTTGCTACATGAACAAAGAACTAAGAACAAAGAACCAAGTATAAGATATTTAGAATATGTGAATATTTTTTTTGACATCTGAATTAATTTTATGAAAAATGCAAATATACAAAAAGAAATATTCTCTGATGATAAAAAATCTGTAGACAATTGACTGTAGACTATAGACTTTTTTTATCTTTGCAAAATATTCATTTAATTATTTAATCGACTGATTTATATGTCACAATTTCAAGATTATGGTTTGAACCCGGCTATACTGAGGGCTATTGATGAGCTGGGTTTTAAAGAACCTATGCCAATTCAACAGGAGACTTTACCTGTGCTTCTCTCTCAAAAGACTGACTTAGTTGGTCTCGCTCAGACAGGTACCGGAAAGACAGCCGCCTTCGGACTCCCGCTTTTACAGAACATCGACGCCTCGCAACGTTGTGTGCAGGCTCTGATACTTTGTCCGACTCGCGAACTCTGCGTTCAGATTTCCAAAGACTTGAAAAATTATTCCAAATATATCCCTGAGATATTAGTCGTGCCTGTTTATGGCGGAGCAAGTATCGAGGTTCAGTTTAAAGAACTTGCTAAGAAACCTCAGATCATCGTCCCGACTCCAGGTCGCCTCGAAGATATGATACGTCGTAACAAGATAGATTTCTCCAACGTAAGAACTATCGTCCTCGACGAAGCCGATGAGATGCTCGATATGGGATTCCAGGAAGATGTCGATGCGATATTGGAATATATGCCTGAAGAGAAAAATATTCATCTCTTCTCAGCGACGATGCCAGTGGAAGTGGAGAAAATCCTCAACCATTATATGACT
>JAZOCI010000013.1:0-6293 GCA_045596465.1 Bacteroidales bacterium
GCCTTTTTTTACTATAGCTTCGGCTGGAGCTCCAAGACATTGTCCCAACGGAATGATGACTTGCTTAGGAATAGGGAATGTTATTATGGGTTTGTCTGACGAAAGTTTGTTTTCTTCAGGATGAACGCCACCCTTAGGGAATGTTTTCTTAGGATTCATACGCTTATTCTTTACTTTCGTTATTTACTGATTCTGTTACTTCTACTTTAGGTTTACGAGGAGGGAAGTTGATCGCCAAGATGCTTCCTCTTGGACAAACATCGACGCACTTGCGGCATTGCTTACATTTATCAGGATTGATATAAGCCAAAGTGCCACGCATCTCTATAGCATCGAAAGGACATTCTTTGAGACATTTCTGGCAGCCGATGCAACTGACGTTACAGTTCTTCATGGCGATGGCACCTTTTTCTATATTGACGCAGCTCACATATATACGGCGGTTGTTCTTACCTTTAGGACGAATCTCGATCACGCCACGAGGACAAGCCTTAGCACATGTTCCGCAACCGACGCATTTGTCTTCATTAACGACAGCTATGCCTTTTTCATCGTCGATGTGGATAGCATCGAAAGCGCATTTCTTTACGCAGTCACCGAGACCGAGACAAGCGTTAGGACATCCGCTGCCACCAGCATATAATGTATGAGCGAAAGCGCAGATGTCGGCTCCTTCATAATGTGTCTTCTTAGGCGCATTGACGCGAGTGCCGTTGCAACGTACCACAGCTATCTTTGGCTCAGCGGCTTCTACGGTGAGACCGAGAACCGCTGCAACTTTCGACATGTCGGAACTTGTACATAACAAACCGCTTAGATTGTTCTTGTCTTGCGCCGATTTTACGCATGCTTCGGCGAAAGCACGACAGCCGGCAAAACCGCATCCGCCACAATTGGCTCCCGAAAGAGCTGATTCCACTTCGTCAATTAAAGGATTTTCTTCTACCTTGAACTTTTGCGCGACTATGTATAAGATAACCGCTAAGATACCTCCCAAGACTCCGAGTACAATGAGAGAATAGAGTAAGATGTCGTTCACAATAAATAGTATTTTAATGTTTAATAAAAAGACTTAAAGTCGCAAAGACGCATAGACATAGAACCATGAGACTTAATGCCTTTGTGACTTTGAGTCTACAAATATAACAATAAATTATTTTAAGTTTCTCATTTTTTTAATGAATTTCATACTCGAATTTACTTTTTAATTTATCTCTGAAAAGGAATAAGATGAGATAATATGGAGCTAATGAACCTATGGAAATTAAGGCGTTGAGACCTTCGTCTATTTTTAAAGCGTTGAGAATAAATATCATCGCGACTAAGATGATGAGCGGAATGACGTAGGCGAAGACGACAGCTCTGTTCGCCTGACCTATTCCCATGCTGATTTTTACCTCTTGTCCTATAGATAAATTTTTATCTTTTGGAGCTGGAATGCTGATGATTTTCTCCTGCATCTCCGACATATTGCACGCGCCTTTGATGTTGCACGACGCACACGCACTCTTCGATAAAATCTTCACTTCTATATTTTCGCCGTCTATTTTTGTGACGATGCCTTCATGTGATATTCTGTTGTTCATTGATTTAATTTTTTACAAAGATAAAAAAATACTCGTAGTCTTGTAGTCTTGTTGACTCGTTGACTTATTTTTTCTTATATTCGCGAAAAAATATTTTATTTGCTTGATGATTTCATGAATCGTTTAGGAATTGTCGTCTCGCAATTGTTAAAATAATTATGAAGATTAATGTTGAAAGTATAAAAAATAGATTACATGCGTTGAGAAAGCGTGTCGAGTCGGTTTTGCGTTTGGTTGTCATTCCCGGTTTTGAAGGCGTTCCTCTCTATGATGTCCTCGTTTATTTCATCAGAGGTTTCACGCAGGTTAATCTCATCGACCGTGCGGCAGCGGTGGCGTTTTACGTCTTCCTCGCTTTGTTCCCTATGATATTGTTTCTCTTTACTTTGATTCCTTATTTTCCATTACAAGGTGTTACGACTAACATACTTGAGGCTCTTCACGACATACTACCGCCTGGAACTTACGACAGCGTGTCTTCAACGATAAACGAAATCATGTCGATAGAGCATGGTGGTCTCATGTCGATTGGTCTCTTGCTCGCGTTTTATTTCAGTACGAGCGCGGTAAGTTCTTTCTTCAGAGGTTTCAATATGGGTGATAAAGAATTCGGTCAGATTTCGTTTATGAAAATGCAGATTTATTCTGTCTTGGTAATGATTATGTTTGTTGTGTTGCTTTTATTATCAATATTCTTGATGACATTGGGGCAGAGGTTGTTACCTGTCTTATTTACGAAAATACATTTATATAAAGGTATAACAGTCTTTTTGATAAACCTGATTCGCTGGCTGATAATTATTTTTGCCTTGATTGTCGCTATGTCGTTGTTATATCATTTTGGTAATCCGCGCAGTAAGAGGTTTAAACTTTTCACTCCAGGCTCGCTTTTGTTTACGGGATTGTTCATCGTTGGAACGATATTATTCAATTTCTATATCTCCAACATTTCTACTTATAACCTTCTGTATGGTTCCATCGGAGGTTTGATTATTTTTGTGATATGGATTTATTTTAACTGCATTTTGATATTGATTGGCTACGAGTTGAACAAGAGTATCGCCAAGGCTCAGAATTTTAAGTTTCCTGATATGCCTTTGCAGATTGAAAACGCAAAGTCGCAGAGTCAGGAAGATACGAAGTAGGAATATCGTATTCTTCTATTCTGAGACGGCACGTACAGAAAGGGCTTTATGACGTGGAAGATAATCTATGCCATAGGTCCACTCCCTGTAAGAATGTAAAGCAGATGCTTTTGTGTTATCATTATGGGGAGATGAGCTCCATACGGATATAAATTCCAGAACTTGACCTTGACTTGGCGTGTACGGGAAAAAAATATAATTCCCATTAGGTCCGGTCATTTTCAATCCGCTGTTCATACCAATCATGTCTTGTTCTATCTCGGTATAGGCTAATAATTCCTTGAAATCTTCGTATGTGGGCATTCTCCATGTGGAACCCCATTTTGCTGTGGTGACGTCATATTGAGGATCTCCCGAGAAGTCATCTAATTCAATATTATGTGTTTTAGAGTTTTCCTCCGTATATTCTGTTTTTGTTTCAATCTCGCCCCATGCGTAGTAATCTCCGGTTTCATACATCAAAGAAGCACCAACGTTATGTGTCGCCCACTTCAGTCCGCTCGGCAATCCTAAGTCGACGTATGCATGACCGTTGATATATCCGTCAGGATAGTCTTCTGGCAATGTCCTTACAATAGCTTGTTTGCTGTATCCTGTGCCGTCGCGATTAGTTGCATAGGCTCTGATATAGTAAAGAGTATTGCTTTCTAAATTATCTATTATGCTTGTATAAGTTCCGGCACCGCTGCCGTCAGAAGTGTGTTTGTCTTCTATCGTCGGGTTGGGTTGTTTGCTCCAACAGACACCACGGGCGGTAATATCTGCGTTTTCAGTGTTATCTGTGATTTCTGTGATACATTGCGCCGTTGATTCAGTAGTCTCCGTTATTAATGGTCTATTAAGAGATGCGTTGGTGATAAAACTCAATTGATTGCCATAACTGAGACCTAAATCGTTGGATGCATAAGTTTTTATAAAATATTCTGTGTTTTGTTTTAAACCATTCAATTTATACTCGAATACGCCATAGCCTCTAAAACCCCAGTATCCAGGCTTAGGGTCGTCTTCTAACACCGCATTTTCTTTTGTGCTCCATATGAACCCCACTACGTTTAAGTATAATCCTCCGTCAGAAACAAGTTCGCCTACCAATGTCGCAGAATTAGAGGTCACATCTTCAACGGCAATAGTCTTGACGATTGGTTTTTCCTTTTCCTTTTCCTTTCTTCTGTCGCAAGATATAAATAGAATACATAGGACAGCTGTTATCAGTAATAGTTTAGTTTTCATCTCATGTTATTTTGT
The DNA here is from genome assembly GCA_045596465.1 of Bacteroidales bacterium. GTDB lineage: Bacteria > Bacteroidota > Bacteroidia > Bacteroidales > F082 > Limimorpha. The sequence continues at coordinate 3,977 of JAZOCI010000013.1, forward strand.
CTTGCAAATATACATGATAAAGAAGAGAAATGCAAGAGGGTACTAATAAAAAAATCCGACCATTGATTGATCGGATTTCCTTTAACCTTAAATAATAGTTATTAGGTACGGCGTAACAGAATTAATATTCGTCAGAAACTGTGAGTTTCTTTCTGCCTTTAGCACGGCGTGCTTTTAAAACTTTACGACCATTGGCTGTTGACATTCTTGATCTGAAGCCGTGTTTGTTTCTACGTTTTCTGTTTGATGGTTGAAATGTGCGTTTCATTGTCTTATGTATTTTTTCTTTTAATTATCTTCAAATTGAGTTGCAAAAGTAGTAAATTTTTCTTTAAGAAAAAAATATTTTATAAAAAAAATAATAATATTTATTTCGTTATAAAACAATGAGTTAAGAAAATACTTCCTTGAATAATACTCTTAACAGCCTTCCCCTTCACTAAAATAACGTAATTATGCATTATGAATTATGAATTATGAATTCAAAAAAAGACGCATCAATTACATCGGCTTTATGCTTATTGGTGTAATTGACACGTCTCTATTGTACACATTCAATGTGTCCCTGCAATTATGGACAAAGTCTGTAGTCTGTAGACCGTTGTCCGTAGACATTATTTCACTGGCACATTCTTCAATGTCTCAACTAAGAAGTCCCAGAACAATGGCACTGTGTCGATCTTGAGTGCTTCGTCTGGTGAGTGAGGGAATACCAAAGTAGGTCCGAATGAAACCATATCCCAGTTAGGATATTTAGATCCTAAGATGCCGCATTCCAAACCGGCGTGGATAACCATTGTCTTTGGTGTCTTGCCGTATTTGTCGGCATACACCTTTTTCATCGTGTTGTAAATGATAGAGTTGATGTTTGGTTTCCAGCCTGGGTATGAACCTGTCGACTCTGCTCTTGCGCCGCAGCTTTCTAAGACTTTACGCATTTCTGCTGCCAACTCGTCTTTGCTTGCATCGACTAAACTACGTTGTAATGATGCTGTCATGATCTGACCGTCGACTAATTTTACGATAGCTAAGTTTGATGATGTCTCTACTGTGCCTTCAAAGTCTTTCGACATGGCGATGACGCCGTTAGGATATTTAGCGACAGCTTCGATGACCTTAGCGATTGTCTCTTTATCCATGACTTTTGCTGGCATTTCTGCTGGAACGACAGTGATGCTCATCTCTGGTTCCACTGCTGCGAATTGTTCTTTAACGACAGCTTCAAATTCTGGAACGTATGCTAACAATTCTTCTGCTTTTGCTTCTGGAACTGTGATTGTCACGAATGATTCGCGTGGTATCGCATTACGCAAGCTGCCTCCTTGGATGTCAGCAACTCTTGCGTTGAACTTCTCTGTAGCTTTCAATAACAATGCGTTCATCACCTTGTTAGCGTTGGCGCGACCTAAGATGATGTCCATGCCTGAGTGACCGCCTTTTAATCCTTTTACTATAAGTTGGAATGCCTTTGAGCCTGCTGGTACGTCTTCGAATTTAGGTGTGAAGTAACCGCAAGTGTCGATGCCGCCGGCGCAACCAACGTAGAGTTCGCCTTCTGTCTCAGAGTCCATGTTGATGAGGATGTCGCCTTTCAAGACGCCTGGCTCTAAAGCATTAGCGCCTGTCATGCCTGTCTCCTCGTCGATGGTGAAGAGACCTTCGATAGGACCGTGAACTAAATCTGTTGCTTCGAGAACAGCCATCGCTGCTGCTGCACCAACGCCGTTGTCAGCGCCGAGTGTAGTGCCGTTAGCTTTTACCCAGCCGTCTTCGATGCGTGTCTCAATAGGATCTTTCTCGAAATCGTGGACCTTGTCGGAGTTCTTCTGTGGAACCATATCGACGTGTGCTTGTAACACAACGCCCATTCTGTCTTCGTAACCTGGAGTAGCAGGCTTACGAATGATGACGTTACCGACTTTATCAACGATGGTCTCAAGACCTAAGTTCTCGCCAAATTGTTTCAAGAAAGCAACAACTTTCTCTTCTTTCTTTGAAGGACGTGGAATCTGTGTCAATTCATAAAAGTTCTTCCACAATCCATTAGGTTCTAAATTTTTGATGCTCATTTTTATATAAAGTTTAAAGTTTATAGTTAATAGTTAATAGTCAGTTTTGAAGTTTATAGTTTAAAGTTAATAATCAGTTTTGAAGTTTATAGTTAGTTTATTCTTATTAGAAAAACTTTTAAACTTAATAACTTTCAACTTACTAACTACTATTAACTCTAAACTCTAAACTATGAACTTTAGCACTTCGGTGCATTAACCAAAATATCTTTCAACAAATCCCAGAATTTCTGTACTGTAGGTATTTC
>JAZOCI010000014.1:0-3622 GCA_045596465.1 Bacteroidales bacterium
CGAAGCAATAGCTAAAATTCAAGAAGAACAACAATGCTCGGCTCTCGAAGCAATGAAACAGGTGATAAATCCTAACTCCTTGGAAATAAGAAAAGAATGCTACGTCGAACAATTCCTTGCCGATGCTAAACCTCTCGATCATTTCCAATTCCAAAGAATAGGTTATTTCACAGCTGATAAAGATAGTACAGCCGAACATTTGGTGTTTAATAGAACAGTGACATTGAAAGATACTTTTCAACTTCCTCAGAAATAATTGCTGAAAGGAAAGAAAAAAATCGTATCTTTGCAAATCTAAAGACTCTGACACAGACGCAGACACAAATTTACTAATTATTGCCTGAGTCAGTGTAGGATGTCAGAGTTTATAAAGCCACTTTAGCTCAGTTGGTAGAGCAACGCATTCGTAATGCGTAGGTCGAGGGTTCGAGTCCCTCATGTGGCTCTCTTGAACTAAGAACTAAGAACGAAAAACTAAGAACCTTGAACTTCAGACTATTAACTATTAACTATTAACTTTTAACTATAAAATGAATCTTCCTTTTACTGAGAATGTTAAGATTGCGGAACTTGTCATTTCAAATCCTAAATTGTTATTAACTCTTTCTCGCTTCGGAATAGAACTCGGTTTCGGCGATCATAGTGTGAAAGAAGTCTGCGAGAAAGCCAATGTGTCACCGACGTTCTTCTTGTTAATCTGTACCTTATATTCTAACACTGATTTCATTCCTTCTCATGACGACATAAAATCTGTCGATGCGGATACTATATTGTCGTATCTCTCGGAGTCGCATAAATATTATTTAAATGAAAGATTGCCTCACATCGAATCGCACCTGAAGAGAATCGTAGAGGATTGCCCGGCAAAGTTCTGCAACACGATAAATCGTTTCTTCAATGAGTATAAAGAAGAGGTGGAAAGTCATTTTAAATACGAAGAAGATGTCGTTTTCCCTTATATTAAATCGTTGTGCAATAAGACTCTAAGTCCAGATTTCTCTATTTCTGAGTTTAAATCTAATCATAGTAATATAGAAGATAAACTCAACGATTTGATGAATATTCTTATCAAATATCTTCCTGCTAATATTTTCCCTAAAGAAAGGATTGAGATTTCTCTTGACATCATGGAGGTTACATCCGATTTGAGAAGTCATACTTTGGTGGAAGAGCGTATTTTGGTTCCATTTGTCGAAATGATGGAGGCTTAAGTCATGAAAAATAATAAGATACTTATTGTTGAGACCTCGCCATTGATAAGTAGTGGACTGTCGTCTTTCTTTGAAGGAATGAACCAATTTACTGTGTCTGCTGTCGTCGAAAATATGGAAGATCTTCAGGATAAGATGATAATTCATAATCCTGATATTTTGATAATCAATCCAATCATGATAGGATATTATGCGTTAAATAATTTCTTTAAGAATTTATCTCAGAATTATCCTAATATCATTTGTGTCGGCCTTGTCACATCTTATCTTGATAAGAATATCTTAAGAAATTTTAAGGAAATTATAGAGCTTGGTGATAATAAGCAGAGAGTCGTCAATAAGTTAATTAACTTATTGAATAATAATGAAGAAACATCATCTCAGGAAAACATAGAACTATCTAATCGTGAGATTGATGTTTTGGTTTCTGTTGCTAAAGGAATGACTAACAAAGAAATATCCGACTTACTTAATATCTCGGTTCATACCGTGATAACACATCGTAAGAATATCGTCAAGAAAACTGGAATAAAGTCGGTAGCGGGTCTCACCGTTTATGCCTTGCTTAATAATCTCGTTGAAGAGTCGGAGATTAATTAAGGCTATTGGCTGTTGGCTATTAGCTATTGGCTGTTGGTACTATTATATCAATGTTACAATGACTATCGTTATTGCGAAAATCATTGACTCCATTGATGCCTTTCCTAACAACTCGTTTAACTGTTTTCCTTTGTATCTATTTAAATTTCTGTAAAGAACAAGAGAATAGACAACTAATGGAATTATTGCGATAGCCCAGACTTTGTAATCGCAGATGTCTTTCATAAAATAAAATCCTAATCCGCATGCAATCAATGGGTTTAATAAGAAGACGGTTTTCATGAACTTGCTTCCGAAGATTCCAACAGTCGTAGTTTTATTGTATAACTTATCTTCTTCTTCGTCGCGAATGTTGTTTACGATAAGTAACTCATCAACGACGAGCCCCATTGCGAAACCTGCAGCTATTATTTCCCAATTTATTTCTTTTGTTAAAATAAAATAAGTAAAACTTACAGGGATAATTCCGAAGAATAATATTACAGCTAAATCACCTAAAGCGTTGTATGATAATGGTATTGGTCCCATCGAATAACAAAAAGCAGCCGCTATTATCAATAATCCGAAAGGTAATAAAATCCAGCCTCCCCAATATATTAATGGTAATCCTACTAACAGACATAAAACTGCCGATATGAATATTGCGATGCGCATCTCTTTTTGCGTTATCTCACCGCTGACCAATTTTCTGTCCTTGCTGAGACTGTTCTCGTTGTCGCAACCAGTCTGGAAATCAGCATAGTCGTTGACTAAATTTGATGTGGTTTGCGCTAAGACCGCGAATATCAAACACAATGCTGCAGGTAACCATTTTACGTGACCTTCACTGAAAGCTATAGCAGCCGACATTATCACCGTCGACATTGATACAAAGAAAGAATACGGTCTGATGGCAAAAAACCATTTTTTAATATTTTTTAACATACTTTTACAATTTACAATTAACAATGTACAATTAACAATTATCTAACAGTCCTTTCTTATCTTTTCCCTTCATACATTCTGCAAAGTCCGAAAGTCAGTGCTTTTTGACGAACATCTTTAAATCCGCACTCTTCCATCGTTTGTAAAAAATCTTTAGGTTTAGGGAAGTTCATAACAGATTGAGGCAGATAAGTGTAGGCTTTATTATCGCCAGATATTTTCTTTCCGATGAATGGCAATATGTGAAGGAAATATAATTTATATAATGAAAGTAAGATTTTATTCTGAGGTACGGAAAGCTCTAATATTAATAGGTGTCCCTTAGGTTTCAAGACGCGATGAAGTTCTTTCAATCCTTTCTTTTTATCTTCAAAATTTCTTATTCCGAAAGCGATGAAGGCTGCATCGAAGGTGTTATCCTCGAAGCTGAGATTTTCGCAGTCTTCCACTTTTAAAGATATGACGGAATTTAGATTTAGCTCTTCTATTTTCTTTTCACCCACTTCAAGCATTCCCTCAGAAATATCGACTCCTGTCACGCGAGGAATACCTGCTTTTGCTAAGGCGATGGTGGAGTCGGCAGTTCCACAAGCGACGTCCAAAACCTGAGAAGTTGAAAACTGACTTTTAGCTTTAGACTTTAGACTTTTGACAATCAGTCTAACCGCTTTCCTTCTCCATATTTTATCAATATTGAGAGAGAGTATATGATTTAATTTGTCGTATGTCGGGGCGATGTTGTTGAACATCGAGCGCACGAAATTTTTTTCTGCCATATTTTAAAAGTCAACGGTCAACGGACAACAGACAACAGTCATTGTCCATCAATCTTATATGATAATTATTAAGTTAATTGTCAGCGTCAATGTCAAAAGTCAACAAGTAGA
>JAZOCI010000015.1:0-53968 GCA_045596465.1 Bacteroidales bacterium
CTCGTAAGGGTCTTGCCGATACCGCTTTGAAGACAGCTGACGCTGGTTACTTGACACGTCGTCTCGTTGACGTAGCTCATGATGTCATTATCAATGAAAAAGACTGCGGTACTTTACGTGGTTTGACAATTAGCGCATTACGCAGAGGTGACGAAATCATAGAATCACTCTATGACAGAATCTTGGGTCGTGTAGCTCTTCATGACATCTTCCACCCACAAACAGGTGAGTTAATCATCAATGGCGGTCAGGAAATTACAGAAGACATCGCTAAGAGAATTACAGAGTCTCCAATTGAAAGCGTAGAAATCCGTTCCGTATTGACTTGCGAATCTAAACGCGGTGTTTGTGCAAACTGCTACGGACGTAACCTCTCATCTGGTAAACTCGTTCAAAGAGGAGAAGCTGTCGGCGTTATCGCTGCTCAATCAATCGGTGAACCTGGTACACAGTTGACATTGCGTACTTTCCACCAAGGTGGTACAGCTTCGACAACATCAGACGATTCATCAATCAGAGCTAAATATAATGGTATCCTCGAAATAGACGAACTTCGTGTTGTCGACTATAAAGAAGATTCAGTAGATCCTTTGACAGGTGAACAAAAAGAATATCAAGTTGTTGTTGGTCGTTCAGCAGAAATGAGAATCATCGACAAGAAGACAGGTGTCGCTCTCACAACAGCCAATATTCGTTACGGTTCTAAACTTTATGTTAAACCAAATACAGAAGTCAATCCTGGTGACCTTATCTGCGAATGGGATCCATACAACGCATTGATTCTCTCAGAATATCAAGGTAAGGTACAATACGAAAATATCGTCGAAGGTGTTACATTCCGTAACGAATCTGACGAACAGACAGGTTATAATGAAAGAGTTATCATCGAAGGTCGTAAATATTCAAAGAACCCTTCAATCTCTATTGTAGACAAACATGGCGACGTTATTAAGTCATACGACTTGCCAGTAGGCGCTCACATCATGGTTGAAGATGGCGTTAAGATTAAGGCTGGTGATATGCTTGTCAAGATTCCTCGTGCAACAGGTAAGTTGGGCGACATCACTGGTGGTCTTCCACGTGTTACTGAGTTGTTCGAAGCACGTAACTCATCAGAACCTGCAGTCGTTTCAGAAATCGACGGTGTGGTTTCGTTTGAAAAGAAACTCGTCCGTGGTAACCGTAAGGTCGTTATCACTTCTAAGACAGGAGAACAGAAGAGTTATCTTATCCCTACATCAAAACAAATTCTTGCACAAGAAAACGACTTTATGAAAGCTGGTCAACCATTGTCAGACGGAGCCATCACTCCAGCTAACATCTTGGCTATCGAAGGTCCAATGAAGGTTCAAGAATTTATCGTAAACGAAATCCAAGAAGTCTATCGTTCACAAGGTGTAACAATCAACGGTAAACACTTTGAAGTTATCGTACGTCAGATGATGCGTAAGGTCGAAATCGACGATCCAGGTGATACACGTTTCCTCGAAGGCGAACTCGTCAATAAACTTACATTCCAAGAATGTAATGATGAGATCTTCGGTAAGGTTATCGTTACTGACAGCGGCGATTCAGAAAACTTGGTTAACGGTCAGATGATTACGGTAAGAAAACTTCGCGATGAAAACTCAATCTTGAAACGTAAAGACAAGAAACTCGTTGAAGCTCGTGATGCACAACCAGCAACTGCACACCAAGTGTTGCAAGGTATCACAAGAGCTGCTCTTCAAACAGATAGTTTCATCTCAGCAGCATCATTCCAAGAAACAACTAAGGTCTTGACATTAGCAGCTATCAACGCTAAGTCAGATACTCTCGAAGGAATGAAAGAAAATGTTATAGTTGGTCATAAGATTCCAGCAGGTACAGGTTTACGCGAATATGATGACTTGATCGTTGGCTCTCGCGAAGACTATGAACCAATAACAAATGTTGATAGAGAAGTACTCGTAGAAGAGTAATCTTAAAATAAATTCAGAATAGGTTGGTTTTTTTAGCCAACCTATTTTTTTATAAGCAAAATCAATTTATCTTTGTAGAAATTAAAAAATGTAGCCATGGAAAATAATAATAACAATAAGAATCAGATTAATATTGAGTTAACTGATGAGATTGCAGAAGGTATCTATTCAAATCTTGCAATTATTGCTCATTCGCCAACAGAATTTGTCGTTGACTTTATTAAACTTATGCCAGCTTCACCTAAGGCAAAAGTTAAGTCAAGAATAATTTTGACACCTCAGAATGCAAAGCGTCTTTATAAGGCATTGGCTGAAAATATCAGCAAATATGAAGCGACACATGGACCTATAAAAGATGTAAATGAGAAATTGCCGCCGTTCACTATGGGCGGACCTGCTGCACAAGCATAGACGAAAAAAGCTGACTGTTAAAGTCAGCTTTTCTTTTACACCTTATTAATATTATATAAACTCGATATTATCTTGTTTAGTGTATTTTTCGCAATAGTGGCATTTAAGTTTCACTTTTCCGTCGTCATCTTTCAATACGTCGAATTTTGTAGGAACGCCTTCTTTGTTTGTCACACAGTTAGGGTTGAAGCATTTCACAATAGTGTCGATTTTGTCAGGAGTTTGGATGCTATGTTTGTTAACGACTTCAAAATCCTTTATCTCTATCAATGAAGCAGTTGGAGCTACCAAAGCGATTTTGTTGATGTCTTCAGGAGCGAAGTATTTGTCGCTGATTTTGATGATACCTTTTTTGCCATATTTTTTACTGTCTAAGTTAGTTCCGAAATAGACAGAATTTTTTGAATGTTCGAGATCTAAAATCTTGACGACTTCAAAAACTTTATTTGCAGGAATATGGTCGATGACAGTTCCGTTTTCTATTGCTGATACTATGAGTTCTTTTCTTTTATCCATGATTATTAAAATCTTAAAGTTTCTAAATTATTTAACTCGCGTAGTCTTATTGACAATTGACTTATAGTCTTATTTAAGTCCGAGAATTGCCGCTATTAATGCTTGGCGAACGTACAAACCGTTTTGAGCTTGTTGGAAATAATAAGCCTTAGGGTTAGTGTCAACGTCTGTATGTATCTCATTAACACGTGGTAGTGGGTGGAGGATACGGCAGTTAGGTTTAGAGTTTTCGAGCATTTCGTTACGCAAGATATAAGAATTCTTGACTTTTTCGTATTCCAATGGATCTGGGAAACGTTCGCGTTGGACTCTTGTCATGTAGATGATGTCGGAATGAGGAATGACTTCTTCGAGGCTTGTATATTCGTGATATTCAAGACCTGCATTTTTAATGTATTGTATTACAGTAGAAGGCATCTTCAATTCGACAGGAGATACGAAGTTGAATTTAGCTTTGAAGTTGCACATAGCTTGTACGAGACTGTGAACTGTGCGTCCATATTTCAAGTCGCCGACCATAGTGATTTCAAGGTTTTCGAGAGTGCCTTGAGTTTTTCTGATTGAATAGAGGTCGAGGAGGCATTGAGTTGGGTGTTGGTTAGAACCATCGCCAGCGTTGATGATAGGCACTTTAGATACTTCTGAAGCATAACGAGCTGAGCCATCGACAGGGTTACGCATTACAATGAGGTCTGCATAACTTGCGACCATCATGATTGTATCTTTCAGAGATTCACCTTTTTGGAGGCTTGTACCGGCTGTGCTACTGAAACCGATAACATTACCACCGAGTAGTTGGATAGCGGTTTCGAAACTAAGTCTTGTTCTTGTTGAAGGTTCGAAGAACAAAGAAGCTATAACTCTGCCGTTCAATAAGTTTTGGAGACGATTTTTTTCAAAGTCTTCTGCTATGTCAAGAATATGACAGATTTCTTCCGGTGTGTAGTCGTAAATTGAAATTAGGCTACGGTCTTTAAGTGAAATAGACATAGTTGATTATGATTTTTAGTTAAATAATTAATAAAAGTTAACAAAAAGACACAAAAAAAGACGGTTTCAAGCCGTCTGCAAAAATGAAACAAACCGATGGATTTACTTATTTGTAAACCATCTATATCATTGTTACTTAATAATGTAATAATTCGTGTCATCAAAGTGCAAAGTTATGATTTTTTTAGTTTGGTGCAACAAAAAAACACAATTTTTTTTAAGAAAAAAATACTTGACAAAAGTTATTTGTCGTATTAACTTTGTAGGAAAATTGTAAAACATAATTTGTTGGAAGGAGGTGTTGTTTATGAGTGTTTGATGATTTTTTTAAGAGGAAGAAAAACCAAGAGTTAACAAGATTTATTAACCAAAATTACCAATTTTTTACTTATGAAACGAAATTATTTAAATCAAATTACATCTTTATTTTTATTGTTATTTGTCATGGCTTTCGTATCCTGTAAGAAGGATAAGTTGACAGAGCCGAAAGTTTCACAGACGAAGCAGGAAAGCAGTTTGAGTCCGCAGGCTGAATACATAGTTAAAAGGATAAAAACCTTTGAACGACAGTTAGATGACGTGAAGAGAGGAGTTTGTAGGAATGATTCTTATATTGACATTGACAGTGCGATGTGGAATATTGAGTCGTTGTTTAACAGTACATTTTCGATGCCAGATGAAAAATATGTGGAGAAAAAGATACAAGAGCTGACATTCGATGTAAATGTTCATAGAGACAACAAACTTTCTATGTATGAAGTAAATGCCTTGTATGAAAATGTTATAAGGTCGGTGAAGGAAGCTTATATTAATGATGGTATATACGAAGATAAAGGCTTGATGTCTATTATTGTTGATAAAGGCTATTGTGATTCAAGAGCTGTTAAGTTGAAAGTTACGGTTGTGTCAGGACGCACAGATGCGGTCAAGACTCCAACGCCTGACTTGTATTTTGGAGGTCCGTTTGATGTGAATGGCTGTTGGTATTATGGCGAATTTGGAGGTACATGTGACGATCCGTTTTTGCTGACAGATGCGGCGGAGGTTTTGGAAGAAGCCTTGAATAGAAATTACGGCAATGCATCTTCATTAGAAGGGAATAAAAATATATATGTAGATTTAACAATGATTTCCTTGACAGGTAATGAATACAAGCGAAATAATGGGGAACCGTATGTGTTTTATAAGCTGAATTGTAATCAAGAAGATTTGTATTTAACAGGAAAAGAACTTAATGAATACTATTACTGGGAGAGACAGATGATTTTTGATGATGTTCTGAAGGATCCTCAATTTGTGCAAGTGTTGCCACAAGATCCTACTTTTATTGAAATCAACATAGATGGTCTATCTTATATGAATGGCAAAGATATGTGTTATTATCATCGTCATGATATTTTGTATGGTACCAAATGTGAAGTTCCAAGAAGTGTAATAGGAAAAACAAGAAACATTTTGAATTATTAAAATTGAAATTATGTTAAGGCGATTGATTCTGATATTGTTTGTTTTTATGTGTGTGGATGTGGAATCACAACAGTGGCTCGTTGAATATCCTTCTGATGAAAGTGAGATGGTAAGTTTTGTTGGAGGAGATGTTTCTGGGAAATATAATTATTCTGTGGGATTCAGGTATAATAAGGGAACTGGTGTTTATAATCCGATAGCATTATGTTTTGACAGAGAAGGAATTTACAGAGACAAGTCTTATCATGAGACAATAGATAAAGGATGTTTTTGTTATGCCTTAGGATTGGGTGATGGCAATGCTTTTGTTGTGGCACGATGTGGTGCTGATGTTGAGAATGATGTTTATGAAAATTTATGGTTTGCGATAATCAATCCGGAATTGGAGGTGATAAGAGAAAAATACATAGAGATTGATAACGAATATTTTTCATACGGAAGTACGATGCACGCATTGATGGATGATAAGGGAGAAATCGTTGTTGTTACGCAGGTCGCAGATAGAAAACAAGTGGATAGTCATTATGGTTATAGTTATGATTATGCGTTTTATAAAGTTAGTAAGGACTGCGATTTGTTGAGATGTTCATATTTGAAGAATATTTCAGATTATGCGGAGATTTCGGATTTTACTTTGGTTCCGGATACGAATCTGTATGCTGTTTTTGGAAATGGAATGAATGGTAACAATGTAGAAACAGTGTTTTATATAAATGACGGTTTGGATTACGTATCTTTTGATTTTATTGATGATTTTGGTAGTTATCCAGACCTTTTGTATCCTAAGTTTATGTGTGTGGATCATTGGTTAGATGAAGATGAGTTTCTGATGTCGGCGCAAAGTTCACGAACTAACGGTATGAATGAATGGTATCCTTTAGTGTTGAAGATGGATGTGGATATGAATGTTATAGATATGTTGAGTTTTGAACGTCTTGATACGACATGTTATGTCTCGCAATTTAGGAGTATGGCATACGTCGATTCGAATACGATTTATGTGTCTACTTTTGAATATATAGATGTTACGAAAGTCGGAAAGTCTAATAAGGCGACAGTGTTTGTGATAAATGAAGACTTAGAACTGTTGGGAATAAAAGATTTTGAAATGAGACATTACTTTAATATACTTCATATTCAGCCGACGTTTGACAAAGGATGTATTGTTCAAGGTTACATTGATGATGGAAAACGAAAGCAGTCGATAATATGTAAGTTGGCAAGAAGTGATTTTGAGAATCCTCTTAATTTGATGGAAAAGGATATTCCAAATGTGAATGTTTATCCGAATCCGGTATCTTCTTCTATGAATATTGGTATTGATAATGTTGAAGAAAAATGTGTGAATGTTAGAATATCTGATATTTTAGGGAGAAGATATTTGGATGAGGAGGTTGAATTGAAAACCGGAGTCGTGAAGATTGATGTTTCGTCATTGACAAAAGGATTATATCTTTGTTATATAGAGTATGATAAAGGGCGTTGTATAAAGAGAGTTTTTATAAAAGAATAATAAATTAAAAATCCAAAGTTATGAAATCAATAATGAAATGTTTATTAATACTTTTTGTATTATGTTTATGTGAATTGAAAGCTAATGCACAAGGCGGTTGTGATTTGTGTGGACCTGCGACAGGAACGAGTAAAAATAATGCTGCAGGTAATTATTCAGCGACAATAGGTGTCGGATGTGAGAGTAGGGGATTGTATTCATTTGCAGTAGGTTATCTTGCGAAGTCATATATGGCAAATTCTATTGCGATGGGTAAGTTTGTGAGATCTCAAGGTACGAATTCTATTGTTATAGGATCTGGTGCGAGTGGTGCAGAATCGAAGATGCTAGTTAATAGTGTTCCTAACAGTTTGATGATAGGCTTTAATAGTGCATATCCGACCGTATATGTGTCGAGTGCTAACAGTTATAATACAACTGGTAAAGTTGGAATAGGGAATGTCAATCCTAAATCAAAACTTCATGTTAAGGCTGATGCTAATGAAGATGCGGGGTTTATCTTAGAGCCTGTTAATTTGTCAAAAGGCGCTTTTATTCAGCTATATGATGAGAATAATAGAATTAGTGTGAAAAAAGATTCTGGATTGTCGATAATGTCCCAAAATAGCAGTATAAGTTTCGATGCTAATAATGTTTTGATGAATGCCAAAGTGGCTATAAATGCTCCAAAAGATTTTTCGGAAGGATATGATTATGCATTGGCGGTAGCTGGTGGAATATTGACTACGAAGGTTTTGGTTAAGGATGTTGAAGAATGGCATGATTATGTCTTTGAGAAAGAATATGAACTTTTGCCAATAAACAAATTACGACAATATATTGACGAAAACGGACATCTTCCGGATATTCCTTCTGAGAGTAATGTTTTGACTCAAGGTTATGATATGGTGGAAATGGATGGTCTTCTTTTGAAGAAAATAGAAGAGCTGACATTGTATACCATAGAATTAAATAATCTGATAAAAGAACAGCAGGAAATGATAGATTCTCTGCAATCAAAATAATTACAATAAAAATATAATAATATGGGACGGAAATATATAATAATGTTTCTAATGGGATTATTGTATCTTGTTAGTGGTGATGATTTGTTCTCGCAGCAATGCTTTAAAGTGTCGTATGATAAGAACGGAAATAGAATATCCTTTATGTCAACAAATTGTTCTCAGTATGCGAGAGATGATATTGATAATACAGATGTGGTGGAGGATAATGGCTATGAAGAGCAACCCGATGATTTGTTGGTATATCCTAATCCTAATAATGGTATATTTAGAATAGAGGCGAAAGAAGATTATGATGGAGCTGAAATCCAAATATATGATAATAAGGGGGCTCTGGTAAAAAGATGTCAGTTTGAGAATGGAAAAGAGATTGATATAAGTAATGGAACTTCGGGTGTATATCTGCTTAGAATAATTAAAGATGAGGAAGTGAGAAGTATGGTAGTGTTGAAACTTTAATATTTGGGGTATGAAAAGATTAGTGGTTTTTATATTATTGATGTCGTCGCTATTTTCTTTGAAAATAAATTCGCAAGAAATATTTAAACAGACGGCAATTGAGTTAAAAAATGTATTGGACGAAGAACAAACGTATGTGTATAAGGCGACATCTTATATAGAGTTGTCGCCAGGATTTAGCTATAAACCAGTGTCTGATAATAACATACTATTGGAAGTTGATAGATATTCTGTTTTCACACCATCGGATGGAATGTATGGAGGAAATGCTGATGGTGAAGAATGTGTGGTTGGAAGTGTTCCTGCATCGTTTAATGTGAGTGGCACAGGGGCTGCAACATATTCTGTTGATGTTCAGTTGCCACAAGCATTGGGAGGAATGTCTCCAAAGTTATCTTTGGTTTATAATAGTCAAAGTGCTAATGGGCTCTTGGGATGGTCTTGGGATTTGTCGGGTATTTCGTCTATAGAAAGAGTGGGACAGACTGAATATCACGATGGAAAGACAACGGGCGTTGATTTTACAAACGATAGATATGTCCTTGATGGACAACGATTGATGTCGGTAGGTAACAATAGCTACAAAACAGAAATTGATAATTTGGATAAGATTGTTTCTTGCTTGGGAACGGTAAATAACCCAGATCATTTTATTGTTTGGAAGGCTGATGGTTCTATATGGGAATATGGAGTTACCGAAGATTCAAAGATAGAGGTTCAGGGTAATAAAAATATAGTTCTTAAGTGGTTGATAAGTAGGGTTACTGATAGAAATGGAAATACGATAACGTATCATTATTATGAGAATAATGCTACGGGGGAATCTTATATTAAAGATATAGAGTATGCTTCAAATGAAAATGAAAATGTTTTGCCAGCATATAAGGTCGTGTTTCAGTATGGTAACAGGACTGATGCAAAAAATGGCTATGTGTGTGGTGCCAAAGTTTTTAATACTAAAATATTGAAAAGTATAGAAGTGTTTAATAATAACTCAGGAAAAGAAATAATAGAATACACGTTGCAATATGATGCTCCTGGCTATTACGATAATAATTATTATATCTATAATAGGCTTAATTCGATACATTTGACAATAGATGGCAAGAAGGTAAATCCTACTCGTATAGTGTGGAATTCTAAAGATAAATGGAATACGGAAAATTCATGTGGATATAAAAAATACGAACTTGATAAAACTAAATTTAACAAATATTCTTTCGTGGGTGATTTTAATGGTGATTGTGTTTCTGATGTTTTGTTGGTGCCGTATAAGATGCAAAATGTATATTCTTCTGAGGTTTACGGAGAAGTGTATTTAAATAAAGGAAATGGAACATTTATGAAGGAACCGTCGATAAAAGTGCCTCTTGGTAAAAACTTGGAATGGATATATGTTATTGATATAAACGGAGATGGAGTTGATGATATTGTGCCTTATGATGTCTATTATAACGATTTGGGAGTATTGGAGTTTTCTAGATACACATTGCTGGTTATGAATGATGGTGCGTTTATGAATAAAGGAGGTCGTGTGTTTGATAGGCCGGTAACATTGTTGCCAGGAAATTATACTGATAAATTCAGTAACGGATTTTTGGTGCTTGATGTGTATGATGGAAAGAAAAATAAAAATAATGCACATTATCTCATTTATCAGAATGGGGCTTATGTTTACACAGAAATAAAGAATAGCAATGTGATTAATGGAAAAGATATTAACACTGTGGCAATGGATATGTCTGGCGATGGAATCTGTGATTTGCTTGCTTTGGATAATGTTGGCTATAAAGTTTATAAGGTTAGGTTGGATGATGGATCCTTGTATCTTGATGCTTATTGTGTTGGCACTTCAATGACGAAAAAGATTTATCCGTTTCCTAATGATTATAATGGAGATGGAAAAATGGATGTTCTTTATTATGATCCGGCTCGTTTCTGGAATATAACTTTTTCTGAAGGTACAAATTTCTTGCCTGTCGAGTCGTTTGTGAATAATAGTCTGTTGCAAAGTGTTAGATTGAATAGCAAGGATAGATATTGTTATTCTTTAAAAGAGATACAGAATCCAACTGTTACTATCAGAACAGCAGACTTCGATGGTGATGGTACTTCAGATATAGGCGTGTTTAAAAGCAGTGGCGGTAATTATTATCTTGAATTGGGGTTCTCTGTACAAAGTCAGAATGCTAGGAATTATACTTTTTCGTGCTGTAAAAGGTATTATATGCCAATAAATTATTCTCATCAAACAATACAGCTCGGGAGATTTTTGCCTCAAGAAAATGTTTCTATACTTTCAGGATTGCCAATGAATCCGTCGTCGTCGGCAAAAGCTTATATTACATCGATTGTCCCTAATTCCGCATATTATAGTGTTGAGCAAATAATCGATGGAATGGGTAATTCTACAGAATTAACTTATGATTATCTGTTCTCTGAAAATTCAGTGAAAAATGTTTTTTACGCTTACAATAAGTCTAAATCTTATGGTGTTGAAACACAAGTAGTACCGATGTTGGCTTTGAAGGAGGTTAAGACATATAACGTGAATGGTAAATCTGTTGTAAGGAAATATAGCTATAAAAATGCATTTGTACATAAGAAAGGTCATGGCTTTTTGGGTTTTGGAAATGTCATTGTGAGAGAATACGTTGATGGTAATCTTATTCAAAAACAAATTCAAGAATATAAAATAGAACCGATGGAATCTCACTGTATGCCGATGTTGTGTACTAATAGAACGTATTGTGGTGAGAGTCAATTGGTAAATGAAAAGGCATTTACCTACGCTAAATATGTTTGTAGTGCAAATGAAAAGGTTATACTTCCATTGTTACAGACAGAGTCAGAAAGTGTTTTTGATGTCGATAGAAAGAGTGTGGTGATAAAAAATATCTATGCGGAAAATACATATCAGTCAGATGTTTCGTCAAATAAATTATACAAACAAATAGTGCAGATGACGAAGATGAGAAAGGGATACGATAATATCAAATCGATGAATATTGATGAATGTCAATATATTGAGGAAACGCAGATGGTTTATGACAATGATCTTTCTAATTGGATAGTGAATAGACCTAAAAAAATAATTAAATCAGTTCGAGATAAAGCGGGGAATGTGATAGGAGATGTTAAATTGATAGAATACGATATGAATGTCCCTACAAAAATCTCAAAAGAAACGATGATTCCTAATGTACATGGAGATGCTAAAGATTCATTGTCACTTATTGCTGTTTATCAATATGATAGGTTTGGTAATATGATTGAACGAACGTTATCTTCACCATCTCTGAGGGAAAGTAAGGTCACTAAATCGGAGTATGGAGAAAAGTATCAATACAGGTATAAGACAAAGTCGATAGATGAAATGGGTCGGGAGACTTTGTGTGAATATGATGATGATTTTGGGATATTAAAATTAACGATAGATTTTAATAATCTTATGACGCGTATCAATAATGAGCCATTTGGGTTCGAGAGTGAAGTCGTAATGCCTGATGGAATGATAAATGTCAAGGCTATACGATGGTCTGAAAATAATAGATATGCTCCGCAAAATGCTTCTTATTATTTATGGGAAAAAAGTGTTGGAAAAGCGGAGACAATGGTTTTTTATCATAAATCAGGAGCTGAGTTGAGACAGGTTACATTTGATTTGAATGGACAGGCTGTTTTTGTTGATAAGGTATATGATGATTTTGGTAATATAAAACAGGAATCGTATCCTTATTATGAGAATGATGAAAGATTTTATGTCTCAAATGTTTACGATAAGTATAATAGAAAGGTGGAGGTGTCGTACCCTAATGAAATGAATGTTGCATTTTTGTATGATGGAAATAATGTTGAGATGGAATATTCTGTTGCTAATAATGTTAAAAAACGCAGGAAAGATACATACAACATTATGGGCTGGCTGATAAGTGCGATTGATGATGGGGGTAGTGAGATTAAATATGAATATTATAGCGATGGCAAGATGAGGTCTGCCCAAATAGGAGGAAGTAAAATTACTCGTATTGAAGTCGCTTATGATAACAGAAGGAATAAGATTTCATTGCAAGATCCTAATTATGGTTTGGTGTCGTATAAAAATGATGCTTTGGGTAATATTAAAAAGATTTCAGATGCACAAAATATCGTTGAATACGAATATGATGTTTTAGGTAGAAAGGTGTCTAAAATTGAGAAAGATTTTAAGCATAATACAAGAAATGTAGTCAGGTGGGAATATGGAAAAGGTGTCGGCAAAGAAGGGACGTTGACGAGAATAACAACTTCTAACGGTCATCAAATAGAGTATAAATATGATGATAAACTGAGAGTTGTAAATACGATGGAAATGATAAATGGTGTAAAATACAATACATCATATTCGTATGATAAAGCCAATAGGGTGTCGTCTTTGGTTTATCCTTCTGGATTTGGTGTTGTGAAGAAATATTCGAATTCTGGATACGAGTGTATGATATGTGATGCGAATACAGAAGCTGTTTTGTGGAAAACAAATAGTGCCAATTCTAATGGATATATTACTGAATATCAGGTTGGGAATGGCGTTAAAACCCAATGTTCCTATAATGCAAAAAACTTTATGATGGAAAATATTCTTACAACAAATGGAGATGAAATATTACAGAATTTGGAGTATGAATATGATGATATGCGTAACCTTACAAGCAGATGTGACTTGAAAAATTATAATTGTGAGGAGTTTGAATATGATGTATATGACAGATTGACTAAAATGACTTTAAATGGAGAAGTTACTGGTAGGATGAAGTACTATGGCAGTGGTAATATTACTGAGAAAGAAATAAATGGAGTTAAAGTTATGTACAATACTGCGTATGCTGGAAATAAGCCTAATGCAATTGTGAGGGTTCACAGTGATGATGATAGAATGTATAAGAGATTCGATCAAAATATCAAGTATTCGTTGTTTGATAATGTTGCTTGTATTGAAGAAAAAGATAAGAGTTTGAAGATAGATTATGGTTTTAATAATGATAGGATTTACATGTACTATAAGGTGGGAAATAGTGTAAAAACAAAAACCTATGTTGGTGGCTGTGAATATGTGTCAGAAAATGGTGTCAAGAAGATTCTTACATATTTGGAAGGTCCTATGGGTGTATTTGCGGTGCATGTAAATGATGGAAAAGAAACTATAAATTACATTCATAAAGACAATCTCGGGTCGTGGAATGTTATCACTGATAAAAATGGTGAAATAGTGGAGGAATTGAGTTTTGATGCGTGGGGAAATATGCGGAATCCGGTAACATGGAGTGAAGATGCAGATGTTGGAGAGCTTTTGTATGATAGAGGTTTCACTGGTCATGAGCATCTTGTGGATTTTGGTTTGATAAATATGAATGGAAGGTTGTATGATCCTATTATGTCGATGATGTTGAGTCCTGATAATAACATTCAACTTCCGAAATCGTCACAGAATTTCAACAGGTATAGTTATTGCTTGAATAATCCATTAAAATATACAGATCCTACAGGAGAATGGGTTGAAAGTGTTGCTTTTGGAGTTGTTGGTGGAGCTATGAATATTCTGTTTAACGCAAAAAATATAGATTCGTTTGGAGAGGCTGCTTTGTTGTTTGGTGCTGGTTTTGTAAAAGGATTCTTGACGGAATACACGATGGGAAAGTCTTGGTTTTTGCAGGTTGGTGTAGGTGCTGTTACGGAAAGCCTTGTCTCAGGAACTAATTGTATGGTCAGCCTTAGTGATGGGAATTTTGCTTTTACGGGTGATGACTGGAATAGTGTGAAATCGGCGACATTCTATGGGCTTGGAAACGGACTCGTGAAAAGTGTTATGCACTCCTATTTTGAAGAGCCAACGGAAACACAATATGGAATGAGCTTCTTTGAATCAAGCGATTATAAGGAATATGCTCATGGATTGACATCTCTTGTCGCTCATGGAGTCGGTTGTTGGTTTAGCGGACAGGAATTTTTGCCTACAATGAGATTTAGAGATGTAGGTTTTGATTTGAATATGTTGGGAATCATTGCAAAAAGGTTGGTGTCGTCGTATATAACGAAAAAGACTGACTTTGGAGAAAAAGTCATAAAACAACGAGGAATGGATATAAAAGAGGCGTTGTTGCAAGATATACGTTCTGAACTTCCTGAAGCTCCTGATTTTGAATATGAATATTATTTTGTTGGTGCTTTCGTTGAAGATTTCAGATTATATGTTGTTGGAAATATATACGAGATGATACCGAATGAGTATGGCTTTTTTGCTCCGAAACCATATATTGATGAGGTCGTGACATTCCCGTTTAGCTATAGCTTATTTAGAACATTATTTTTTGGTGATGAATAATTATTAATCGGTGTTTTTTTGTTATCTTTGTGCCTTAAAAATTAAAAAAGACAGATATGTTAGAAGAAATTTTGAGACAGCTTTTTGTTGATGCTTTTACGAAGCTATATGGTCAGGAACCTCCTGTGCAACAAGTTAATTTTCAGAAAACTCGCCCGGAATTTGAAGGTGATTTGACAGTGGTGGTTTTCCCGTTTGTGAAAATGGCTAAAAAAACTCCAGAGGTGATGGCTGATGAAATTGGTAGAGAAATTGTTGCGGAAAGTGAAATAGTATCCAAGTATAACGTGGTAAAAGGTTTTCTTAACCTTGTTGTGTCTGATAATTATTGGCTTTCGTTCTTTGCTGACAATCATAAAGATGAATTGTTTGGAAGGAAACAGATTTCTGGTAATCCGATAGTTGTTGAATACTCGTCGCCTAATACCAATAAACCTTTGCATCTTGGTCATATCCGTAACAACTTGTTGGGTTGGAGTGTGTCGGAAATATTGAAAGCTAACGGCGAAAATGTTGTGCGTGTAAACCTTGTCAACGATAGAGGTATCCATATTTGTAAAAGTATGATTGCGTGGCAGAAGTGGGGAGAAGGTTGTACGCCAGAATCAACAGGTAAGAAAGGCGACCATCTCATTGGTGACTTCTACGTTCTGTTTGATAAGTATTTTAAGGAAGAGGTAAAACAATTGTTGCCTGCAAACTTTGATGAGTTGAGTGACGAAGAAAAAGAAAAGGCAAAAGTAACGGCTGAGGAAAACTCTACTTTGATGCAGGAAACACGAGAAATGCTTAGAAAATGGGAGGCAGGCGATAAAGATATTCGTCAATTGTGGGAGACTATGAATCAGTGGGTTTACGATGGATTTGATGTTACATACGATCGTCTTGGAGTTTCTTTTGAAAAGATTTATTATGAATCACAGACATACCTTTTAGGAAAAGAACTCGTGAATGAAGGATTAAATAATGGTGTCTTATACAGAAGAGAAGATGGTTCGGTGTGGTGTGACTTGAGAAGTGAAGGGCTTGATGAGAAATTGTTGCTCCGTAGAGATGGCACGTCGGTTTACATGACTCAGGATCTTGGAACGGCACAGCTTCGTTATGAAGAGTATCAGCCAAAGAAATTGATATATGTTGTTGGTAATGAACAGAACTATCATTTTGATGTGTTGAAACGTGTTCTTGTCAGACTTGGTCGCGAATGGGGAAATGATATAGAACATCTTTCGTATGGTATGGTTGAATTGCCTAATGGTAAGATGAAGTCTCGTGAAGGTACAGTGGTCGATGCTGATGACTTGATGGATGAAATGGTTATGACAGCAAGGAATGTCTCGGAAGAACTTGGTAAGGCACATGGACTTAGCGAAGATGAGTCAAAGAGATTGTACGATATGATAGGTATAGGGGCTTTGAAGTATTTTATTCTCAAAGTTGATCCTAAGAAAACTATGCTTTTCGACCCTAAAGAATCTATCGATTTCAATGGTAATACGGCATCGTTTATTCAATACACACATGCTCGTATTTGTTCGGTTATACGTAAAGCTAAAGATAATGGAGTTACTTTCGGTGATGAAATTCCAGTTGCAGATTTGCAACCTAAAGAAAAATTGTTGTTGGTTAATATCTACAATTGGCCTGCAGTTTTAGAGCAGGCTGCTATTAACAGAAGTCCAGCTATGATAGCTAATTACATTTATGATTTGGCAAAAGATTTCAATCAGTTCTATCAAGAATGTAGTATCTTGAAGGAAGAAGATGTCAAACGTAGAGAATTCAGATTGCAACTAGCAGACATGACGGCTAAATTGTTGAGAAACGCTTCTGGCTTGTTGGGAATTTCAATGCCTGAAAAAATGTAAAACACAAGAAGATGAATGTCTTTTATCTGCCGACAGCGCAATTAGGAATGATCTCCTTCCCTGAGGAGGAGTCGAAGCATATGGTGAAAGTCCTTCGAATGAAGGAAGGAGATTGTTTCTGCGTGACTGATGGAAAGGGTTCTTTGTTTGATGCTGAGCTAATAGATGCTCATCCTAAAAGAGCAATGGCTGAATTGTCTAATCAAAGAAATGGCTATGATATAAGAAACTTTAATGTTAGTATAGCTATCGCACCGACGAAATTAAATGAGAGGACGGAATGGTTTCTTGAAAAAGCTACTGAGATAGGAATTGACAATGTGAAGCTTTTTGCTTCGTTTCATTCTGAGAGAAGAGTCGCTAATGTTGAGCGTTTCAGGAAGATAGTTGTTTCTGCAATGAAACAATCTGTGAAATCGAAGATGCCAGTTATAGAAGAAATGGTGAGTTTTGAAAAATTAGTTAAGCAAGATTTTGATGGACAGAAGTTTATCGCTTGGATTGACGATGATGTAAAAGAACAACTTTGTGATCTTTATAAAAAGGGTGAAAATGTTTTGGTTCTTATTGGGCCAGAAGGCGATTTTAGTAAAGAGGAAGTCGATTTGGCGAAGGAAAACGGATTTGTTTCCGTAAGTCTTGGCGAAGCTCGTCTAAGGACGGAGACTGCTGCGATAGTAGCATGTCATACGATACAACTGATTAACCAGATGAAATAGTTTGTGAAACTTTAAATTAAAACCAAAGTTATGAAAAAAATAGTTTTGATTTTATTTGTGATGATGTCTTTTGTGGTGTCTGCACAGAAGACGCAGATAGCATTGTTGAAGTATAGAGGTGGCGGCGACTGGTATTCAAATCCTACATCTTTGCCTAATCTCGTGAAGTTCTGCAACCAGAATATAATGACGGATATAAATCAGAATGTGGGGACTGTTGATGCAGGAAGCCCTGAGATTTTTAACTATCCTTTTGTTCATGCTACGGGTCATGGCAATATCGTTTTTGATGATAATGAAGTGGAAAATATAAGGAGTTATCTTCTTGCAGGTGGTTTCCTCCATATAGATGATAACTATGGTATTAAGGATTACGCGATGAGTCAGATGCAAAAGGTGTTCCCTGAACTTCAATGGGTTGAGTTGCCGTATTCACATCCGATATTTCAAAAGCCATATCCGTTTCCGGATGGTTTGCCTAAAATCCATGAACATGACAATAAAGCGCCACAGGCTTTTGCCTTGATTTATGAGGGCCGAATGGTTTGCTTGTTGACATACGAGTGTGATCTGGGTGACGGTTGGGAAGATCAAAGAGTGCATCACGATTCGGAGGAGACTCGGCGGAAAGCTCTTAAGATGGGTGCGAATATTATACAATATGTCTTTTCGAACTAAAAATGTAGTGATATTTGCATGGCTTTGAATATTAAGCAAGAAAGATTCTGTCTTTTCTGTGGGAGACAGCTGTATGGACGAACTGATAAGAAGTATTGTGACGATAATTGTCGTAATAATCATCATTATGATATTAAAAAAAATAATGATGAGTCTGTTAAAAAAGTCAATGCTGTGTTGTTGCATAACAGAGATGTTTTGAGACTTCTTAATAATGGAAGTAGGTCTTTAGTAAAAAAGCAACTACTTATAAATCATTGTTTTGACTTTGATGTTATAACTGGATTGTATAAGACCAAAAAAGGTATGGAATATCGTGTAGTGTATGACTACGCATATAGAAATGTGAATGAAGATGATGTTTTGTTGATAAGGTTTCGTGAATAGTTCTGTATGGCGTAATTATAATTTGGGAAGAATTGTCTTTGTGGAATCTTTAAGTTTTGTTTTGTTATGAAAAAAATAAGAAATAATATATCGTTGAGAATTTTGCCGATAGCGGTGATGACGGTGGCGGTGACGTCTTGTGATTCAAAATCAACTAAGGCACTAGATGTTGATACCAATGATTTTGATAAGAAGAATCCTAATATTATTTTTATTCTGGCAGATGATTTGGGATATGCGGATCTGTCGTGCATGGGACAGACGAAGTTCTCCACACCTAATATTGATAGTCTTGCTTCTCAGGGGATGATATTCACTCAGCATTATTCGGGTTCTTCGGTGAGTGCTCCGTCAAGGAGTTGTCTGATAACGGGACAGCATACAGGACATACTGTCATACGAGGTAATAAGGAATTGCCTGTTGAAGGTCAGCATCCGATACCGGCAAATACTTATACCATTTTTAAAATGCTGAAGGATAAAGGTTATAAGACATCGGTTTTTGGTAAATGGGGACTTGGAGCTCCTCATACAGAAGGCGCTCCTGAGAATCAAAATGTAGATGTGTTCTTTGGTTATAACTGCCAACGTCAGGCACATAATTATTATCCATATCATCTTTGGGATAATGATGAGAAAATTGTCTTGGAAGGTAATGTGGGAAAGAATGAGAATGAGTATGCTCCGTATTTGATACATGATGAGGCGTTGGATTTTTTGCGAGATAATAAAGATACGACATTCTTTATGTGGTATACCTCGGTGCTTCCTCATGCTGAATTGAAAGTGCCTCGGCAGGAACTGGAGTTATTTGTGGGAAATCCTGAATTTGAAGATGAGAAGTCATACCAAGGTTGTGATGGCGGTGAATATTATAAAAATGGAGGTTATGGTTCTCAACAATATACGCACGCTGCTTTCGCTGCAATGGTGTCTCTTCTTGATAGACAGATAGGTGAAATCTGCAGAACTTTGGACAGTCTGGGTATTGCGGATAATACGATGATTATTTTTACTTCAGATAATGGACCTCATCAAGAAGGTGGTGCGGATCCAGATTTCTTCGATGGTAATGGAGAGCTCCGTGGCTATAAACGAGATCTCTATGAAGGTGGGATAAGAGTTCCTTTTATAGTTAAGTGGAATGATGTTGTAAAGGAGAATTATAAATCAAATCACGTTTCTACTTTTTGGGATTTTATGCCTACGGTTGCAGAGATTGTCGGTGCAAAACTTCCTGATAATCTCGATGGTATTTCGTTTTTGAGGGAATTGAAAGGTGAAGGTGGACAACGGAAACATGATTATTTGTATTGGGAATTTCATGAGAATAATGGTCGCCAGGCTATAAGGAAAGGGGATTGGAAAGCGGTGAGGTATGATGTTCGTAACGATGGAAAGATAGAACTTTATGATTTGACGAAAGACGTTTCTGAACAGAGTGATCTTGCTGAACAATATCCTGATTTGGTAGCAGAATTCGACTCTCTTATGAAAGTGTCTCGGACAGAATCGGAATTGTTTAAGTTTTATTAAAGAAGATGTGATATGTCTGCAACATATAAAAATACGCTTACTTTTTCTGATGCAGTTAGGATTGCTAAGCCGTTGAGGTTTAATATGATGTTTAAACCTATCGGTTCTGTGTGTAATCTTAAATGTGACTATTGTTACTATCTCGATAAAATGAATCGGTATGATAAAGTTTATGCGATGCCATTGAATATTCTTGAAAAATGTATCAGAGAGTATTTGGAGGTTAATGATAGTGACGATGTTACGTTTGACTGGCATGGAGGAGAGCCGTTGTTGCTCGGTCTGGATTACTTTATGAAAATTGTGGAACTACAGAACAAATATAAAGGTAAGAAAAGAGTTTTTAATACTATTCAGACTAATGCTACTCTGCTTAATCATAATTTCGCTTCTTTCTTTAAGGATTTTAACTTTCTTGTTGGTGTTTCTATCGATGGACCGCAATATGTTCATGATCAGTATAGAAAAGACAAGAATGAAGAGCCTACTTTTATGAAGGTGATGAATGGAATAGAGCTGCTGCATTATTATAGTGTCGATTTTAATACCTTGACAACGATAAGTAAAGCAGGTGAGGGTAAAGGATTGGAAGTCTATCAGTTCTTGAAAGATATAGGTAGTCGTTTTATGCAATTTATGCCTGTCTATGAATGTCTTGATGTTGTAACAAATAACATAACATCTCCTGATTGTGAAGGGTCTGAACTCGCGCCTTGGTCGGTGAATCCTTTGGAATATGGGAAATTTATGTGTGATGTTTTTGACTATTGGGTAAAAAATGATGTGGGCGAATATTTTGTGAATCTTTTTGATTCTACTTTGGCAAATTATTGCGGCGTCAATCCCGGGACTTGTGTTTATTCTGAGACGTGTGGAGCTAATACTGTCGTTGAACATAATGGCGATATTTATCCTTGCGACCATTTTGTGTATGAAAAATATAAGTTGGGAAATGTTAATGAAACCTCATTATATGACATTGTGAATTCGCAAAAGATGGCAGAATTCGGTATTGATAAAAGAAATGCTTTGCCTGATAAATGTCGGAAATGTGAATATTTTTTCACATGTCACGGAGAATGTCCTAAACATAGGTTTGATATTACCGGACAAGGCGAGTTTGGATTGAATTCGTTATGTGAGGGTTTGATGTGTTTTTTCTATCATGCTGAACCGTATATGAAAATTATGCGCGATTTGATTGCTGAAAATAAAGCTCCAAAAGATGTTATGAAAATGACGGTTTGAATGTTTGAAAAACGTATTTTTGCAAGTGATTTTTTTATTTGGAAATTTAAAATAGAAATGTGATGAAAATAGCTGTTCCTACAAGAGATGAACGTGTTGATGATCACTTCGGACATTGTGACCATTACACTATTTTTACAATTGAAGATAACAAAGTCGTTGGACGCGAAACAATGGCATCACCGCAAGGTTGTGGCTGTAAGTCGGGTGTGGCTGCTGATTTACAAGAAATAGGCGTTGTCATGATGCTCGCTGGTAATATGGGTGAAGGTGCGAAGTCTAAACTCAACGCTCATAATATCAATGTGATCAGAGGCTGCTCTGGAAATGTAGATGAACTCGTGCAATCTTATCTCGAAGGTAAAATTGTCGATTCGGGACTGGGCTGCTCAGAACATGAATGCGGTGACCATCATAATCATGACGGAATCAAGTTGTTCGTCTAAAACTAAAAGTGTCAGAACTGCAAAGTTTTGAAATACGTGTGTTTGCAGTTCTGAACTTTTTATGTTTATTCTATTGTTATCTTGTAGCCTTCGAATTCGATGATGTCGCCTGAAATAATCTTGGCGCGTTTTCTCAATTCGACTTCTCCGTTGCGACGCACTAAACCTGCAGTTACAACATCTTGTGCCATGCTTCCTGATTCAACAACGCCAACGGCTTTCAATAAGGCGATCAATGGGATAAATTCATCGTCGTTTCTTAATTCAAATGTGATGTTTTGCATGATATTTTTTTAGTTTTATTTGGTCATTATCCGTCGGCAATTCATAATTCGTAATTTTTCATTGTACATTAAACGTAGATTTCCAATTCATCGTGAGCTAAC
The DNA here is from genome assembly GCA_045596465.1 of Bacteroidales bacterium. GTDB lineage: Bacteria > Bacteroidota > Bacteroidia > Bacteroidales > F082 > Limimorpha. The sequence goes on from JAZOCI010000015.1 coordinate 21,948, forward strand.
ATCATATTTTCGGGAAGCGTCGGATTGACATCGGCGGCTTTGCCCATGGAATGACCGATGTGGGTGAACCATGCTTTTTTGACATTCAGTCTTTGAGCGATTTCTATAGCTTCCGAAAGTGAGATGTGAGAGTAATGCTTCTCGTGGCGTAAGGCTTCAATGATCAGATATTCAATGCCTTGTAACTTTTTAAATGCCTCTTCTGATAACTCGCTTAAATCAGTGACGTAAGCGAAATTGCCGATTCTAAATGCGTATGATGTTAATGTGAAGTGTTTTAATTTTATTGGTTCTATTGTTAATTCGTTGATTTTTATTGGGCTGTCGTTGATGTCGATGAGATTAAAAGTTGGTGCTCCGGGATATTTGTCACCTTTATCTGCAAAAGCGTAAGAATATTCTCTTTTTATTTCTTCTTGCGCTTTGGGCGAGGCGTAAACCGTCATAGGCTTTTTCTGTAAAAAAATGTAAGGCCTGACATCGTCCAAACCACCGATGTGATCTTTATGTTCGTGAGTTATCAAAATGGCATCTAATTTCTTGACTCCAGCTCTCAACATCTGGTAACGAAAGTCCGGACCTGCATCAACGCAAATCGTTGTCTCTTCTGTCTCGATTAAGATGGAAGTCCTTAAGCGCTTATCTCTCTTATCGTTAGAATGACAAACTTCGCAGTCGCAAGAAATGATGGGGACGCCTTGAGATGTGCCACTACCTAAAATTGTAATCTTCATTTAAGCTACATTAAATTGTCGCAAATATAAACAAATATTAACAAAAAACGGTGAATAATTCATATTAAAAATGTATATTTGCATGTTAATACGTTTGGAGATGTTAAAGTCTATAATACTTTTTTTTAGAAAAAGAAAAATTCGTAATAATTTACAACATAAGTTGTTGCTGCAATTCCCTGATATAAATAAATTTCCTGTGATTTCTGTTTTGGTTGATGAAAATCAAAAGAAGAATATTAAGGAAATGGAAATGTTTCTAAAACAGTCGTTTAATCCTAAGAGGTTGCGTTTCATTATTTTATCAGAAGTTTTGCCTGATAACATTCTTCAAAGTGATTTTATGGTTTGTGTCTTGAAGGAGGATTTTAACAGATTCGGCGTGTTGAAGAAAGAAAAGGAAGATGTGCTGAAAACTTTTTCTGATGATATTTTTATTAATTTGTCAGACAATAACGAAGATTTGATTAACGATTATATGGTGTCTTTCGTGAAGTCGTCATTTAAGATAGGTCATCCTAAGGTGAACATGGGACTGCATGATCTTGTGATAGATTATGGTATTGAAAAAAATGATGTCGAGAGATTGAAGATTTTGTATAAATATATTTTGATGTTATCTGGAAATAGAAATGAAAAATAATCCTTTTATCGGTACGGGAGTGGCGCTTGTAACTCCTTTTAATGAAGATTTTTCTGTTGATTATAAATCACTTGAAAATATAGTAGAGTTTACTTTGTCGAATGGAGCTGATTTTATGGTGGCTCTTGGAACTACTTCGGAAGCTCCGGTTCTTACGCTTGAGGAAAAAGATAAGGTTCTGAAAACCATAATTAAAGTCGCGAATAAACGTTGTCCTATACTTCTCGGTATGGGTGGTAATAATACGATGACATTGGTGGAAAATATTAAGAACCAGGACTTTAAAGGCGTCGATGGAATATTGAGCGTGGTTCCTTATTATAACAAGCCAAATCAAAGGGGAATGAAGTTGCATTTTGAGATGGTCGCCGATAATTCGCCAGTTCCTGTCATATTGTATAATGTGCCTGGCAGGGTGGGTGTCAACCTTCAAGCATCAACATGTGTTGAACTCGCGAAACATAAAAATATCGTGGCTGTTAAAGAGGCTTCTGGTAACTTGCAGCAAATCATGGAGATACTTCGTGATAAGCCTGCCGATTTCGATGTGCTGTCTGGCGATGACAGCATTACGCAGCCTATGATGGCACTCGGTGCTAAGGGCGTTATTTCTGTTGCTGCTAATGGCTATCCGGATTTGTTCTGCAAGATGGTGACTTCGATGTTGAATGATGATACAAGAACAGCTCTTGAACTTCATTATAAAACATTGAAAATGAATAATCTTATCTTTGCGGACGGAAATCCTGCTGGAATAAAATACTTGATGTCTTTACAGAAATTATGTAAAAATATATTAAGACTTCCTCTCGTAAGCGTCAATGAAAATGTTAAAATTGATTTAGAAAAAGAGCTTCCAGTGATGTATAATAAATGAAGAAGTTAATATTTTTTATATTTCTTTTTTCAGTCTCATTGCACCTTTCATCTCAAAATGACGAACTTTATTCTTTAATGAAAGAACGTGATGAATTCTATTTCAGTTTTGAAGTGGATGATCTTGTAAGCCTGAATGAAATGTCTAAAATCGTATCAATAGATATGATAAATGGAAATGTGGTTACGGCTTATGCTGATTATAATCAATATCGTAGCTTTGTAAGATTCGGCTATGCAATAAAATTGCAGACGCCTCCGTCAATGAAATATGACTTCGAAATGTTTGATGGAAAAACGAGGTTAGAGTATGAATGGGACGAATATCCAACTTACGAAGCCTATGTGGCGATGATGCGAGAATTTGCTGACGAGTATCCCGACAAATGTTCATTGATGGAGTTGTGTGCTTTGGAAAGCGGTCGTAAGATATTGATAATTCGATTGAATAATGGAGATGCGACTTATAAACCGAAAGTGTTGTTGGCATCTACTATTCATGGTGATGAGCTTGTCGGTTATGTCATGATGCTCCGTTTGATAAATGAGATGCTTACAAATGAAATAAATCCGGTCGTGAATAATATTATGCAAAATGTGGATTTGTTTATTTGCCCTAATGCTAATCCTGATGGAACTTATCATGATGGAAATCATACGGTTAAAGGAGCTACACGTTCTAATGCATTCGGAGTGGATATGAATAGGAATTATCCCGACTCAGAAGAAGGTCCGCATCCTGATGATAAAGATTATGCTTTTGAAACAGAATGTTTTATGCAGTTGGCAGAAGATTTTGACTTCACTCTTGCGGCGCATTTTCATGGAGGCGCAGAAGTGGTGAATTATCCTTGGGATAACACTTATTCCCGTCACGTCGATGATGAATGGTGGAAGATGATAAGCCGACAATACGTGGATATAGTTCATGAAATGAATTCTAATTATATGATAGACAGGGATAACGGAATTACAAATGGTTCCGATTGGTATGTGGTTTATGGCGGTCGTCAGGATTACATGAATTATTACCATCAATGTCGTGAAATTACAATAGAATGTTCTACGGTGAAATGCCCGCCGGCATCTGAATTGCCACTGTATTGGGAATATAATTACAATTCTATTTTTTCTTTTGTGAATCAGGTGCTGTTTGGTATTCACGGAGTTGTGACAGATTTTAAAACGGGATTACCTTTGGAATCGACAATAAGGATTCTTAATCACGACATGGATTATTCTGTGGTGAAATCACGATTGTCTGACGGAAGTTTCTATCGCCCGATAAAATCAGGAAAATATCTCGTTGAGATTTTATGCGATGGTTATAAGACAGAATATCAGGAAATTACAATTGAAGATAATGAGAGGAAATATTTGGATATAAAGCTTTATAAGAATAATGAGTCGTGTTTTGATGTTGATTGTGAAAATAAATTAATAGAAATAGTAAATTTAACAGACGATATTATTTCTGTGAAAAGTGAATATTTTTTTGGAAATATAGAATGGAATCTCTTGAATATGCAGTCGCAGATTGTTAAAAAATCTTATGAAATATCAAAAGAATTTAACATAAATGTATCGGATTTAGACGCAGGATTTTATCTTTTGAAAGTGAGTTATGACGGTAAACAAGAAGTGAAGAAAATTGTTGTTAGATAAATGTGATTTTTTGATAATATTTTATTGAAAAAGACGTTTTTTGAACGATAAAAAAATGTATTTTTGCAACATGCTAAAGAATAAGTTTTTCATATTGATAGGTGTGGTGTTTTTGATGGTTTTTGTGTCGTGTAACAAGCATGCACAAATTCTTAAAAGCACTGATAATGAATATAAATATAGCGCTGCGAAATATTATTATGGTCAAAAGGACTATAACAGGGCGTTGCAACTGTTCGATGTTTTGCAGGCGGCTTACAGAGGTAAGCCTCAAGGTGAGGAAATAGCGTATCTCACGGCAGAGTGTTATTACAATATGAAAGACTATAACATTGCAAGTCATTATTATAAACGTTATGCGGTAAATTATCCGTTCGCACAGAATGTGGAATCGGCACTTTTCAGAAGCGCGTGCTGTTATTATATGGAGTCGCCGAGTATTGAACTCGACCAAGAGGATTCTTTTATGGCAATCAAAGAGTTCCAGAGTTTTATAAACCTTTATCCGCAAAGTTCTTATGTCGATAGCGCAAACCGTCTGATTGATACACTGCGTTATAAAATCGTGGAAAAAGATTTCAATACTTGTATGTTGTACTATAAAATGGAAGAATATCAGGCGGCTATAACAAGTTTTGAAAGCTTCCTTAAAGATAATCCTACGACAAGTCATCGTGAGGAAATTATCAATTACATGGTTCTGACATATTGCAAATATGCGGAAAAAAGCGTCGCTATGAAACAAAGAGAACGTTATGAGTTGGCGTTAGAAAAATATAACACGTTGATTTACATGTATCCAGATAGTAAATATATATCAGAATTGGAACCTGTAGTGGAAAAAGTTAAATTAGAATTATCAAATATAAAAACTAAATAAATGGATTTCAAAAAAGTTAATACCGAGACAACTTGTGTTACTCGTCAGAAAGACCAATTTTATGTTGGCACAGGAAACATCTACGAAACAGTAGCTATCATGTCAAAGAGATCTGACCAAATTGCTGCCGAAATGAAAGAGGAACTCTACAAGAAAATTGAAGAGTACACAACAAACAACGATAGTTTGGAAGAAGTTTTCGAAAACAAAGAACAAATTGAAGTGGCTAAATATTATGAGAGATTGCCAAAATCTACATTGATAGCAGTCAATGAATTTTTGAATGACAAGATTTATTATCGTAACCCTAACAAGGAAAACGGTAATGATTTCTAAATAATTAGCAACAATGCTAACTGGAAAGAAAATTCTTATAGGAATTACAGGTAGCATTGCTGCCTATAAGATTCCTCTTTTAGTGCGTCTGTTGAAAAAAGACGGCGCCGATGTGAGAGTCGTGATGACACCTTCTGCTAAGGATTTCGTCACGTCTCTTACTTTATCTACACTCAGCGGTAATCCGGTTTTGACTCACGGATTTGACCAAGAAACCGGCAAGTGGGATAGCCATGTGGAACTCGGTCTCTGGGCTGACCTTTTCGTCGTAGCTCCGGCATCGGCGAATACAATGGCGAAAATGGCTCACGGAATAGCTGATAACTATCTGCTGACAGTGTACCTCTCCGCAAAATGTCCTGTCATGTTTGCTCCAGCAATGGATCTTGATATGTATAAACATCAGGCTACACAACAGAATATCAAGACTTTGATAGAAAGAGGTTGCGTTTTTATAGCACCGTCATCAGGGGAACTTGCCAGCGGACTCTGTGGCGAAGGTCGTATGGAAGAACCTCAGAAAATTTATGAAAAGATAAAATCTTTCTTCAAAACAAAACTTAATTTCTCAGGTAAGAAAGTCCTTATAACAGCAGGACCAACTTACGAAGCTATTGATCCTGTAAGATTTATAGGAAATCATAGTTCTGGACTCATGGGCGTTGAGATAGCAAGAGCCTTTGCTGATCAAGGCGCGGAAGTGACTCTCGTGCTCGGACCTTCAAATATAAGCCCTAACAGAAAGAATATCAATCTGATTCCTGTTACATCTGCAAAGGAAATGTATGAGGCTGTTATGGCATTTTTCCCTAAAACAGACATCGCGGTGCTGAGCGCTGCAGTCGCTGACTTCCGCCCGGAAATTGTGGCAGATCAGAAAATTAAGAAAAATCCAGATAACGATACTTTTACAATAAAACTCGTTAAGACCGAAGATATTTTGAAATCGGTAGGAAAGATTAAGGCTGAAAATCAGACAATTGTCGGCTTTGCTCTCGAAACAGAAAATGGTTTGGAAAATGCTAAAAAGAAATTACATACCAAAAACATCGATCTCATCGTTCTTAATGAGATGAATGAATCTGGAGTCGGATTTAAAACTAAGACTAACAAAATTTCAATAATTACTAAAGAAGATAAAGTGACTTCTTACGAACTTAAACAGAAAAGTGAAGTCGCGACTGATATTTTAAACGCTATATATCAATATATTAACTGAATATGAGTAAAAAAATCTGCTTTATATTAATCTTGTTATGCTCCATATTTGGGATGAAAAGTCTTTATTCTCAGGAGTTTAACATTAACGTGTCGGTGTCGTCGGCTCAGGTTTCCGGTACTGACCAGCGTGCTTTCGAGTCTCTTAAAGAGGGAATCATAAACTTTATGAACAACAGAGTTTGGACAAACCTTAAATTGGAACCGGAAGAACGTATCGAAGGCGCGATTGTCGTCAATGTGAAGAAAAAGGACGGCAATATTTTTGAAGCAGAATTGAATATTGCATTAAGACGTCCTACCTTCAAAGCAAATTACACAACACCTTTATTTAATTATATTGACAACGATTTCTTGTTCGAATATATTGAATCACAACCTCTTGACTTTACAGAGAATTCCTATATGTCGAATCTGACTTCAACACTCGCATTCTATGCTTATTATTGCCTCGGATTATATTTCGATTCTTTCGGATTATATGGAGGAGATCCTTTCTTTAGGGTTGCAGATCAGATAGTTACATCGGCTCAGAGCGCAGATGAATCAGGATGGAAAGCCTTCGACGATAAAAGAAATCGTTATTGGCTTAATGAAAATATGATGAATGCTTCATATAAGCCTTTACGTCAATATATGTATGAATATCATAGACTTGGACTCGATAAGATGTCGACGAAACAGGACGAAGGTAAAGCCGCGATAACAAAATCGTTGGAATATCTTAAACAAATGTATTCTGAAAGACCGAATCTTTTGTTTATCCAAGTGTTGAACGACACCAAACGCAACGAGTGGAAAAGTATATATTCTGAAGGTTCTCAGCAAGATAAGACGAAAGCTGTGAATATATTTAGAGAGATAGATCCTTCTCACGCAACAGAATACGAGGAAATTTTGTCGGGAAGAAAATAATCATGTTGCAGAGATTATCAATATCAAATTATGCGTTAATTGCTTCATTATCTGTTGATTTTGATAATGGATTTTCTGTCATAACTGGCGAGACAGGCGCGGGAAAATCTATATTGTTAGGAGCTCTCGGCTTCGTGCTCGGTAACCGCGCCGACTCTAATATCCTCTTCGATGATACGAAAAAATGCGTGGTGGAAGCGACCTTCCTTCTGCAAGACATTGAATCGTCAAGACACAATGACACAAAAAATCTTGTAGGGATACATCGAATGTGTCCAAATAACGATAGACTTAAATCTTTCTTTGAAGAGAATGACATCGACTTCGATGAAGAATGTATCATTCGTCGCGAATTGACGCCTCAGAAAAAATCGCGTTCTTTTATCAACGATACCCCCGTCTCTTTACAAATATTAAAAGAATTAGGCTCTCAACTTGTTGATATTCATTCACAACATGATTCGTTACTTCTATGTAATCCTGATTTCCAACTTTCGTTATTAGACGATGCTGCAAATAATAACGATCTGTTGGCAGATTATCAGAAATCGTATCGTCAATATTCTTCGGCTAAAAATGAATTACTTAAACTACGTCAGAAGTCGATAAATAATATTGATGAAAACGATTATCTGAAGTTTCAGTTAGACGAGATTACTAAAGCCAATCTCCTTGATAATGAATATGAAGAACTTGCTCAGAAGATTGAATTTCTTGAAAATCAGGAAGAGATAAGCCGACTTCTCGCCGAATCGACTAACATACTTGAAAATGAGAACCATTCGCTTTTGGACGGATTGAACACCTTATTATATAATGTGGATAAGCTGAAACGTTATGTTCCGGAACTCGATTCTATGTCGGAGCGACTTGATTCCGTCAAGATTGAGCTGAAAGATATTTGCTCAGACTTGAATAATCTTCAGGAAGATTCGACCGATATCTCATCTCTCGAGATGCTTCAGGAACGTTTCGATATAATTCAGCGACTTATGATGAAACATCATCTTAACGATTATTCGCAATTGCTTCAGTTGAGAGAGGATATTAAGAAGAAAGTCGATGAGTTTTCAAATATTGACGAAATTCTTGAAGATAAGGAGAAGGAAGTCAAGAAGTTAGAAAAAGAATTGATGACGAAGGCTTTTGAATTGAACAAACGCCGTCAGAAAGCTAAGACTTCGTTTGAGAAGGAAGTTACTTCTGTCATACATCAGCTTGCGATGCCATACGCTGTCTTTGAGATAAAAATAGAAAATGTTAAGGAACTGACGAGCAACGGAACTGATATTGTGACATTTATGTTTTCAGCTAACAAAGGATACGCTCCTGATAATATGGCCAAAGCCGCTTCGGGCGGGGAGTTGTCTCGTTTGATGTTAGCGATAAAGAGCGTGGCGGCGAAAAACAATTATATCCCGACTTTGATTTTCGATGAGATTGATACAGGCGTTTCCGGTGAGGTGGCTTCCAAACTCGGAGATATCATGAAGACGATGGGAGAGAGTCTGCAATTAGTGAGTATCACGCACTTGCCTCAAATCGCAAGTAAGGCGAAACATCATTTCTTTGTATATAAGACCATCGTCGATGAGAAGACACATTCTAATATCAAGACTTTAACGCACGACGAACGCGTCAACGAGATTGCCAAGATGCTGTCGAATGCTGAAGTTACGGAAGAAGCGATAAAAGCTGCTGAGGTTTTGATTAATTAACAATTTACAGTTGACAATTAACAATTGACAATGTAGAGACGCGTCAATGATTCCTATGAAAATGAACATACATTGACACTTTTATAAGACGTTGTGTTGAAGGTTGAAAATATTTGGCAACATTACCAGATTTTACCAACTATTTTTGTCTATTATACCATAAACGGTAAACCTCCCTCCTAAAATAAATAACGCCTCCCATAAGCTGTCTTGCGACTCGCATGGGAGGCTTATTACCTTTGCGACTTTATGTCTTTATACCTTTACTTCTTAATGCTCAAAATCAATCCTAAAACTACACCTAAGAATGCTGCGAACAACACCTGATAGTTGCCTGGTAATAGGAAGGTGATGGTGTGAGCAGGATACCAGAACAACGGAATGGTCTTCTTGAAAACGAAGCCGTATTGTAAGTCCCAGTTGATTTTATGTGCTATGGTTTCTTGTATCTTCAACTTATTACAGAAGAAGCCTTTCAAAGTTCCGCCTGTCTCAGCGATGTGAATGTCTGTCACCTTATGGAATGTCATGAAAACAGGTGCGAAGATGGTGTTCATCAAAACGCTGACTAACAAGGCAACTCCAGCTTTGCCCCAAGTCAATTCTTTTGCATCGAACCATGCGCCTGCTTCCGAAACGCCGAAGCCTTTTTCTAATAATGTGACTGTTCCGCTCTTGAATATCGTCATGGCTGATGCTATGATGACGCCGAGGAATCCCCATACTAACATCTTAGGCAAAAGACCAAAGCCTTTTTCTATGTAACAGCCTTTACGTATTCTCAAAGCCAACATTTCGCCGAATGTTCCTAAGATGGCGAACTTGAAGAAACTCATTATCATGCCGTGCTCGGCAGTCATCGCGTTGAACCAATCCATCGCTCCAGGAACGAAGGCGAAAGTCCCGATGACTGCCAAGACTGCTAATGTGGTAATTATATCACCTTTTTTCATCGTGTCTTATTTTTCGATTCTGATTCTTGCGTCAACAGCGACGACGTTCTTCGGATTACCGAGCAATGGGTTCAAGTCCATCTCTGCAATTTCAGGAGCTGCCATCACCAAGGCGCTGACTCTTGCGACTTGTTCTGCGTAAATGTCAACGTTGACTGGTTGCTGACCTCTGACACCTTCCAAAATCTTGTAGCCGCGTAACTTGCCGAGCATGTCTTTTGCTTCGCCTGCTGTGATAGGAGCGATAGCGTTTTGTACGTCTTTCAAGACTTCGATGAAGATACCGCCGAGACCGAAGAATACCTGATGACCGAATTTCTCGTCACGGATAGCTCCGATATAGACTTCTGTACCGTCGAGCATTGGATACATCTCAACAGCGTAAGTCTCTGGGATAGCCATCAAACGGTCAAATTCTCTGTCGACAGTTTCAATGTCGCGGACGTTCAATGTCACACCACCGACGTCTGATTTATGGATAGGACCGACGACTTTCATGACGAGTGGATAACCAACTTCGTTAGCGAAGTCTAAAGCCTGTTGTTTCTGATCGACGACGCGGATTTGTTTTTGAGCTATGCCAGCAGCGTCTAACATTTCATAAATCTCATCTGGTCCGATGTAACCGTTTTCGCAGTTATCGACAACTTTGCGGATTCTTGCAACATCGATTTTTGGAAGATCGACATTCTCTGGTTGTGGCTTCGGTGTGTTGTAAATCTTGCACAATGCGTTACCGAAGATACATTCTTCAGGGAAGTTGATTCTACCTTTATTATTAATGAAATCGTTGATTTCGTCTTTTACGTTGATGATTGAAGGAAGGATAGGGAAGATAGGCTTCTTGCAGGTCTTCATCTTTTCATTCAGAACTTCATAAACTTCCCAGTTAGGGAACAATCCCGGTGAACCGAAGATGACGCACATACAGTCGATATTGTCGAAGTCGTTTTCGCAAGCGTCGATGATGTGGCCGAGTTGTTCTGCTGTACCTGTAGCCAAGAAGTCGATTGGGTTACCTACTGAAGAACCTGGGAATAATTTTGCTAAAAGTTCGTCTGCTTTAGGACCTTCGATATGAGGGACGTCCATTCCGCCGTTTGAGAGAACGTCAGTCAACATAACGGCAGGACCGCCAGCGTGTGTGATGACGGCCACGTTCTTGCCTTTAACTTCAGGGTGCATGAAGATAGCACATACTGTGGTGAGTTCTTGACGGTTGTGGCAACGGACGATACCGGCTTTACGGAATAATGCGTCAACGATAGAGTCGTTTGTTGCAAGTGCGCCTGTGTGTGATGAAGCTGCGCGGCTACCTGCTGCTGAACCACCTGATTTGATAGCTGCGATATGACAGCCTTTGTTGATGAGCGAACGTGAGTGTTTTAACAACTTCTGTGGGTTGCCGATTTTTTCCATATACAACATGATGACGCGTGAGCTTGTCTCAGGATCGAATGTCTCGTCTAAATGTTCGAGAACGTCTTCGATACCTACTTGAGCTGAGTTACCTACTGCCCAAACGCTGTTGAATGTCAAACCGTTTGTGATGCCGTATTCTTTGATAAACACTGCTGTTGCACCGGAACCTGTCACGAAGTCAACGCCGTGAGGATCGAGTGTTGGGATTGGAGCGTCGAAAGCACCGCAGTAGTTACGGTTCAAGAAACCTGTACAGTTAGGACCGATGAGGCTACCGCCGACTTTATTAACTGTCTCGACGATTTGTCTTTCAAACTCAGCGCCTTGTTCGTTTTCTTCGCCGAAGCCTGCTGAAACGATGATGAAGCCTTTTGTGCCTTTTTCAAAAGCTAAGGTATTCACTGTTGCAGGGCAATATTTTGCTGCGATGGCTATGATGGCGCAATCCACTTGTGGAAGGTCATCGACTTTTTGATAACATTTTACGCCTTGAACTTCAGTCTCTTTAGGATTGACGGTGTAAATCTTGCCTTTGAAGTTGCTGTTGAGGAGGTTTTTCAATACGCTGCCGCCAGGTTTCTGAGTGTCGCCTGATGCACCGACAACGACAATACTTTTAGGGTTTAGTAATTCTTGTGCTATCATATTTTGAAATATTTGATTTTCAATAAATGTGACTAAATAATATAAAAAATCATTTTTCGCAAATGTAAGAAAAAAAGGAATATGAAAGCTTCAGCACATCTTTTATTTTTCATCAAATATCTCTTATCTTCCAGAATTTATAGGAGATGTTTTCGTCAAAGGTGTCGTTGCCATCGACTTCCTTGATGTATTTTACAACTTTTATTGTTATAGGTAAGATGACTATTTCGTACAAAGTCTTTATTATAACTTGAACTACAGCGAGTTTCAGTAGCTCGTCAAATGGCATGATTCCGCCGAATGCGATAGGGAAGAAGATTAGAGAATCTGCCGTCTCGCCTACAAGAGTTGATACAATGGCGCGTAATGAAAAATATTTTCCTTTCGACATTATTTTCATGCGGCTCATGATATAGGCGTTGAAGAACGAGCCTGCTAAAAAAGCCGTCAGGCTTGCCACGACGATGCGAGGTGCCAAACCGAAGACGTAATTGAAAGGTTCCGCTCCGACCCAGTAGTCGGGCGAGGGAAGATGTACCGCCAACTGTGCCATCGCCATGACAAAGAAATTCATCAGAAAACCTATCCATATAATGAGACGGGCTTTGCGGAACCCCCACACCTCGGCAATGCAGTCGTTGATGATGTATGAGACTGGAAAAATTAACATGCCAGCTGTCACCGATAAAGGCAAGGAACCTAATTTAATGACTTTAATTTCAAGGAGATTCGCTGTGATGAGGCATACGCAGAATAGGATGCTCAACATCATGAAAGATAAAGATACAGTCTTTTTCATTTTCCTGTTTTTTACGTGGTTGATCTAGAATACACGACCGCTGTTAACGGTAATCGATTTTCGTCTGCAAAGGTAAGAAATATTCTTTTGCAGATAAAATGTTGTCTTGCTTTTTTGAATATTTATTGTTTAGGCACAGCGAATCTTATAGCTTTTCCCAAATTTTCAATCTCAATATGTTGACTCTGATAAATCTCGCCGTCAATTGAGACGCAGAATCCTTCGGGTCCGTCAATCGTTACTTTCTTCGCCTGACGATAAACGACAATATCCTTGAACTTGGGATTGTCTAAATGTGTTCCGGCGACATAGTATTTTATCAAGCCTAAGAAACGTAATCGTGAAACTGGTTTTACCAAGCATACTTCCAATAAGCCGTCGTCGTTCAATGATTTAGGCGCGTTGTGGTATGAGCCACCTACGTATTTGCCGTTACTTACTGTACATAATAAAATGTCGCTCGTATTGAGTCGTTCGTCATCTGCATAGACTGTGCAATTGTTGCGCATTCCGAAAAGAAATCCCCAGACAACAGCGAAAGGGTAGGCCCGCTTCTTTCCGAACAGAATGTTGCGCCTCAATTTGTTCATCGCTTTGGCGACGACGCTGTCTAATCCGAAATGTGTTGAATTTAAAGCATATTTCTCATTGACTTTCATGATGTCGATTTTTCTCTCTTCACCATGAATTACGTTGCAGACATTTTTAAATAAATCGCTGTCACCGAAATATTTGACATAATCGTTACCTGTCCCAAAAGGAAGAATCGTCATGCTTGCATTGCTGAAACCAACAATTCCTGTAGCAACTTTGTTCGCTGTTCCATCGCCACCGCAAGCATAAAATCGTACGTCTTCTTCTTTATGATTTTCTAAATAATTTTTGATAAAATATATGGAATCTTGCGGAGAATGAGGGGTATGGATTTCATAATCAACGACTTCATTGCATTGAGCTATACCTTCTTTTACGATGTATAGACACGATTTTTCTCCTGCATCATTATTTACAATGAAAATATGCTTCATTAAAAATGTTTTTTGCAAAAGTAATAATAAGTTAAGAACAATGGTTGAGTTATTATGTTTTTTCGTTGAAAGATTATTTTTAATTGGGAATTATTGATTATTTTTGTAGAATGAAAAACAACGAATACACTTTAAAAACAACGATACTTTCGGGACAGTGTGACAGCCTTATGCGTTTGAGAACTGAGGCTTATTTCATGACATTTCAAGACGTTGCGAGTTGTCATGCTACTCTTTTAGGCATAGACGATTTTTCTTTATTGGAGAAAGACAACGCGCTTTGGGTCGTTTCAAAGACGAAGGTGAAAATCAATGAACTTCCGCGCTGGAACGATGAAGTCACAATCAGGACTTGGCCTATGGGAGCCGAAGGCGTGCGTTGTAACAGATGTTATCAAATCATAAAAGACGGCGAGACCTGCATCAACGCAATCTCGGAATGGGTGATGATTGACGCCACGTCGCGCACCTTACGTAGGGTGGAATCGACATCTTATCCAAACGACATCGACTGGATTACGGAAAAATCCGTAGAAGAGAGGTTCAGGAGATTTAAAGACGACTTTACCGATGACGACTTGATTTACAAAAGATTAATACGCTCTGGCGACATCGATGTGACACATCATACAAATAATGTCACTTATATCACGATGCTTTTAGATACTTTCACAGTTGATGAATTGGAGAATATGAAATTGAAAGATATTGAGATTTCATATCTTAACGAAAGTTTAGAAGGTGAGACCTTGTCGATTTACCGTAAGGAGAAAGAAGACGGTACATATTTCTCCATCAAGAAAGAAGATGGAAAAATCGCTGTTATGGCGTACCTTTTAGGGTAACAGGAATCTCCTCTGTCTTATTGCTTCGAAAACTACAATCGCGGTTGTGACTGATACATTCAACGAATCTGCGATGCCGTTCATAGGAATGATGAGGTTCTGATCTGCGGCCTCGACCCAAATATTCGATATTCCCGTCGCTTCGGTTCCCATCACGATGGCGGAACCTTGTCTGAAGTCGGCTTCCAAATAGTCGATAGATGCTTTTAGATAAGTGCAATAAATCTTTATGTCGTTGGCTCTGAGCCATTCGATACATTCTTCCGACGAGCAAGCAAACAACGGTATGCTGAAGATAGTTCCGATGCTTGCTCGTATCGCATTCGGATTAAAGAGGTCGGTTCGCGAGTCGGCGATGATGACGGCATCAACACCAGCAGCGTCGGCGGTACGCATCACAGCTCCCAAATTGCCAGGTTTCTCAACGGTCTCCAACACTATTATCAAAGGATTTTTCTTTGGCTTGAAATCTTTCAGCTTCGCATATTTCGGAATGGCAACAGCCAAAAGTCCGTCGCTGCCTTCACGATAAGCAATCTTCTCAAAAACCTCAAGTGTCACTTCTTCAATAACATTAGCCTTAATCATGACTTCCGTTTCCTGCGATAATTCACTACATATAAATAAGGTGTCGATGACGAAACCGCAAGCTACGGCGCGTTCTATCTCACGTCTGCCTTCGATGATGATTCTGTTCTGCTCGCGACGCTCCGACGATTTCTGTAACTTGACGACATTCTTTATCTTAGGATTGGATTTGCTTGTTATCATGACTTCTTGATTTTTACGTGGCAAAGATAAGAAAATAAGTCACCAAATCAATACGATTTTATTGTCTGATTGACTTGTTATCTTTAAAAAACGGCATAATATTTGAACAAAATCATAACACGATTTTTTAACAAAAAAACATAATATCATGAAAACTTTAAGATTTATTGGACTATTTTTAGCAATGTCATTGTTCGTAACTTCTTGTCAAGGTCCTAAAGGCGAGCCGGGACGCGACGGAAATGCCAATGTGAAATCAGGAACTGTTGTGACTAAAGCCTTCGACTGGGCATGGGATTCCGATGCCTGTAATTGGTACGTCGACCTCGACTGGGACGCAATAGACTACGATATGGTTGATTATGGAGCAGTCTTGGTTTATATGGAAAGCCCGGGCGACTTCTACGCATGGCATCAGCTCCCTCTTACTCTTTATCCAGACGACCAATATTCGACGACTTTGGAAACAGTGTTCTACGATTATGCGCTGACGATATTCTGGACGAATTCAGATCTTCAAAAACACGAAAATCCTTGCGATTTCTATAACACCGACCTGGAATTTAAAGTTGTTCTGATTGACGCAATAACGTTTTCAAAACACCAAAACGAAGACCTTTCAAATTATGAGACAGTTAAAAAACTTTTTAACATAACGGAAGAAAAATAATTCTGAAAAATGTAGAGATGCTTCTCACCAAGCATCTCTTTTTTTTGTACCTTTGTAAAATCAGAACTCTAACACTGACAGCTGATGGCTGATAACTGATAGCTTTATAATTATGAAAATACTAAAATCACTGCTATATATCACACTGACTTTTATTGCTCTTGTCGTCGCGACAAGCATCTTTGTTCCTTCTTATTCTTTCGACGAACCGAAACCTTTTCAAGGCGATTATCTGCATAATCCGTACGAAAACATGAATCCCAACAACTGGATTCAGACTAATTTTCATGCTCATACGCGTCAGTTCGGCGGACTTACCAACGGACGTCTTAACACTAACGAAATGTTGGACAGCGTGTATTCTGATCTCGGCTTCGACCATGTCGGAATTTCTGATTATAACAAAATAAATTATTATGACTCGGCAAATCCGAGTTTCATCCCGGCTTACGAACATGGCTACGGGATATTCAAAATTCATCAACTTTGCATAGGGGCAGAGAAGGTGAGATATCTCGATTATTTTGTTTTTCAGAATCTTAGCATGAAACAACATACTTTGAACCGCCTTGAAAAACAGACTCGTCTCGCAATCATAGCTCATCCTTCTTTCGTGAAAAAAGGCTATCTCGTCGACGATATGAAATATTTGAGTAACTACAAACTGATGGAAGTGCTGAACGGATTTCGTATTTCTACAGCTCATTGGGATACTGCGCTTTCCAACGGACATCTCGTATATCTCATCGGCAACGACGACTCTCACGACGTGACTGACATCACTGATGTGGCAACGCGTTTTACCATGATTAACGCCGGAAAAAATGAAGCGGAACAGCTTCTTCAATCTTTAGAAAACGGTAATGCTGTCGGAGTCGATTTTCCAGTGAAATATGACGAGACTTTGGAACAGAAAGTGAATCGTCTGAAAAATAATCTTCCGTATATAACACAAGTTGAGCTTCGTGACGATACCTTATTAATATCGGCGTCGAAGCCGTTTTCAAAAATCAAATTCATCGGTGATGAAGGCAAGATTTTAAACGAACAGAAAAATAAAAACACTGCGTCATATATCATTCAACCAGAAGATAATTATGTAAGAACGGAACTCAAATTCAAAGATGGAACTACATTGTATCTCAATCCTATTACACGTCACGAAAGCGAAATTGTTGACAAACAACGTCTTGATAATATAAACTGGATTAAGACGGTAATTCTTTGGGGAATATACATTTTTGTGATAGGAATGATTGTGTTTAAAGTAACCAAGTCGCTAAGTCGCTGAGTTGCCAAGTCATGACCCGGAGATATAGTAACTCAGTATCTCAGCAACTAAAAAAATCCGTAGACTGTTGACCGTAGACTGTAGACTTTTCTTATCTTTGTAATTCAAAAATATTTGTTATGATAAAGGAGAATCTAAATACCGTTAGGGCGACAATCCCTTCTGATGTTGCTCTTATTGCAGTTTCTAAAACTAAGCCAATCGCTGATTTACAGGAGGCTTACGATGCTGGGCAACGTGTTTTCGGCGAGAATAAAGCTCTCGAGATGCGTGACAAACATCAGGAACTTCCTAAAGATATTCAGTGGCATTTCATCGGTCATCTTCAGACTAACAAGATAAAATATATAGCTCCTTTCGTGACCTTGATTCATGCTATCGACAGCGCATCTCTTCTTGAAGCTGTCAATAAAGAAGCCTTGAAAAATAATCGTGTCATCAATTGTCTGCTACAATTTCATATAGCTCAGGAAGAAACGAAATACGGTCTCGATATTGAAGAGGCTGAAGAAATATTAAAATCTGAGAATTTCAAAAACTTAAAAAACATTAACGTCTGTGGCGTGATGGGAATGGCGACTTTTACCGATGATGTCGAGCAGATTAGAAACGAATTTAAATCGCTGAAAAATATCTTTAATATATTGAAAGAAAAATATTTCGTTGATAACAAATGCTTTAAGGAAATATCAATGGGAATGTCTGATGATTATCCAATTGCCATTGAAGAAGGTGCGACGATGGTCAGAGTCGGTAGCAAGATTTTCGGAGCGAGGAATTATTCGATTAACAACTAACAATGTATAATTATGCATTATGAATTATGCATTATGAATTATGCATTATGAATTATGCATTATGAATTATGAATTATGCATTATGAATTCTATACGTGTCTTATCAATGAGGAATGAATAATGGGCATATTAAATATGTCTTAAATGAAAATGAATATATAATTATGAAAAAAATCTGGATTACGTTATTGAAGATGTTGATCTTCTTCCTGGTGCTTTTTTCGTCGATAAGGATGATCTTCTTGATAAGATATTGGTCGCTTGTCAAGTTAAGCGCGATTCCTTTTGGAGAGATTCTCAAAGGATTCTGGTCGGCATTGCCACTCGATATTGCCACGGCTTGTTTCTTGCTCGCGATTCCTGCGATATGTATGTTCATCTTCTTAGCCTTCGACAAAGACACGCTTTTCGCTCCCTTACGATGGTATTTCTATCTGATGATTGCGGTGTACAATCTCGTGGCTTTCGGCGATGTCGGGATTTACGGGGAATGGCGTACTAAGCTGTCTTACAGGGCTTTGATGTATCTGCAAAATCCTGCGGAAGTCATTAATACGGCCGAAACGGAACAGACATTGTTGTTGATTGTGTTGTGGAGCGTTTCCACGATTTTGTTCTGCTGGCTTTATACTAAACTCGTTGAGCCTAAGCCCAAAGATATCAATAGGGAAGAACAGAAACCGAATATTTATTTTTTGTCGGGAAGTTTTGTTGTACTCATCGGACTTTTGTTTCTTGGGATGCGAGGCGGCTTCAACGAGATTCCGATAACATCGAGCAAGGTCTATTACAGCAGTCATAAATTTGCTAACGAGATGAGCGTCAATCCAGCTTATTATCTTGTCGAGAATATTTTAAATTCCAAGAAAGTTGAGACGCGCGCTCATTTCAATTATATGGATATGAAATCTGCAGAAGAAAGGGCGCGACGTCTTCATGAAATAAGTTGCGACTCAACGACTTCAATACTTAAGATTGAGAAACCGAATATCGTTGTAGTTCTTCTTGAAAGCTGGTCGGCAGATTTGATAGAGTCGCTTGGCGGCGAGCCTGGAATAACGCCTAATTTCCGCGAGTTGGAAAAAGACGGCTTGCTGTTTACCAACATCTACGCGAGCGCAAACCGTTCACAACACGCGATGTCGTCTTTGTTCGGAGGCCTTCCTGGAATGCCGGTGACGACGATAACAAATCATCCTGATAAATATTATGCGGTTCCGTCGTTGGTGAAAAAGATGGATTCTGTTGGTTATCATACGAGTTTCTATTTCGGAGGGGAATTGAATTACGGAAATATCCTGTCGTATCTTCGTTACAACGAATTTGACGACATAATTGAAGCGAAAGATATTAACGAAGGTTTTCATAAAGGCAAGCTCGGCTATCATGATACCGACGTAATGCCTTGGTATGCAGAACAATTGGAACAATATCCGCAACCTTTTTTCAGTACGTTGTTTACGCAAAGCTCGCATTCTCCTTACGATTATCCTAAAATCTTCGATGAGTTGGAATGGCCAGAAATCGAAAAACAATATGTCAATTCCGGACATTATACCGACATCGCGATAAAGATGTTTATGGAAAAGGCGCGTCAGCAGACTTGGTACAACAGCACGCTATTTATATTTGTCGCCGATCACAGCCATACTTCCTACAAAAATCATATCTTGGAATCTTTTGAGCATCATAAAATACCGATGCTTATTTATGGTGAGCCGTTGAGAGATTCGTTGAGAGGACAGACTTTTGATAAAATCTGTGGTAACACCGACCTCCCAGCTATGATATTGGCGCAGTTGGGATTAAATCATGACGAGTTTTTATGGAGCAAAGATATGTTTAACGAATGCTACAAACCTTTTGCGTTTTTTGAACTGAATCATGGTCTCGGATGGAAAACTCCTGAAGGCGAATTCGTTTATTATAACGCAGGAAGATTTATAAAAAATAATCTGCCGGAAAACATAAGCGATAGCGTGGTGTTAGATGGTAAAGCGTATATGCAATATCATTTTGATCTGTTTAATTCATATTGATGAGACCAAAGTTAAAAGTCTAAAGTCAAAAGTCAAAAGTCTAAAGTTCTTAGTTCCTAGTCTTTAGTCTTTAGTCTTTAGTCTTTAGTCTTTAGTCTCTTTGACTAATGTAAAATGCTTTTTATTGTGATAAAAAACTATTGTCATTTACTGAAAAAATAATTACCTTTGCAGAAAAATAGAAAAGAATATGTTTGAAGGATTAAGCGAGAAACTTGAACGCTCGTTCAAGATATTAAAAGGTCAGGGTCGTATTACAGAAATTAACGTTGCAGAGACTTTGAAAGAAGTCAGAAAAGCTCTTTTAGATGCCGACGTTAGTTACAAGATAGCAAAAGATGTTACCAATACAATTAAAGAGAAAGCATTGGGACAGAAGATTTTGACTTCTGTATCGCCGGGACAGCTTATGGTTAAAATAGTTCATGACGAACTTGCCGAGTTGATGGGTGGCGAACATACGGAAATCAATATCAAAGCGAATCCGGCTATCGTTCTTATCGCGGGTCTCCAAGGTTCTGGTAAGACAACCTTCTCTGCAAAACTCGCCAATTTCTTGAAAAGCAAAAGAGGAAAAAGCGTTCTCCTCGTAGCAGGCGACGTCTATCGTCCTGCCGCTATCGACCAGCTCAAGGTCTTAGGTGAACAGGTTGGCGTGGAAGTCTATAGCGAGATAGAAAATAAAAATCCTGTTGAGATAGCAGAAAACGCTATAAAATATGCCAAGGAACATAACAAGAATGTTGTCATTATAGATACCGCAGGTCGTCTCGCTGTTGACGAACAGATGATGAACGAGATAGCAGCCGTAAAAGAAAAAGTCAATCCTCACGAAACATTATTCGTCGTTGACTCGATGACAGGTCAAGATGCTGTCAATACGGCAAAAGCATTCAACGACCGCCTCGACTTTGATGGTGTTGTACTTACAAAATTAGATGGCGATACTCGTGGTGGTGCGGCTCTCACAATTCGTTCCGTCGTCGAAAAACCAATTAAATTCGTCGGTCTCGGCGAAAAGATGGACGCCCTCGATATTTTCTATCCTAAACGTATGGCCGATCGTATCCTCGGTATGGGCGATATCGTCACTCTCGTGGAAAAGGCTCAGGAACAATTCGATGCGGAAGAAGCTGCAAAACTTAAGAGAAAACTCGCAAAAAATGAATTTAATTTCAACGACTTCCTGAAACAAATCCAGCAGATCAAACGTATGGGTAGTATTAAAGAACTAGCAGCGATGATTCCTGGAATGAACAAGATAAGCGATGAAGATATTGATGAAGATGCATTCAAGAGTATCGAGGCTATCATCGGTTCAATGACACCAGCTGAACGCGAAAATCCGAAAATCTTGAACGGCAGCCGTCGCAGAAGAATAGCGATGGGTAGCGGTACCGACATTGTGGAAGTCAACAGGTTGATAAAACAATTTGAAGAGACATCAAAGATGATGCGCATGATGACGACAGGCGGAGCTAAGAAAATGATGCAGATGATGTCGCAAATGAGAAGAAGATAATAACATAAACATAAAATCATGGCAGATAACAAAATCATAGACGGCAAACTGATAGCCACAGAAATTAAGAAAGAAGTAGCGACGGAAGTCGCTCACATGATCGACAGCGGTCAAGGCGCACCTCATCTCGCGGCAGTTATTGTAGGCGAAGATGGCCCAAGCCTCACTTATGTGGCTTCTAAAGAAAAGGCATGCCGTAGCGTGGGAATGATTTCTTCGGTGTATAGATTGAAAGAAAATTCAACAGAAGAAGACGTCCTTAATACAGTGAAATTCTTGAACGAAGATCCTGAAATAGACGGATATATCGTGCAGTTGCCTCTCCCAAAACATATCAATGAGACAAAAGTGATACAGTCTATCAGCCCTGATAAAGACGTCGATGGCTTTACCTTGTATAATATAGGTCTTATGCAGCTTGGCGAGCCTTGCTATCTTCCTGCAACACCTTATGGTATTTTGGAGTTGCTTAAACGTAGCAATGTGGAAATATCTGGAAAACGCGTTGTCGTGCTCGGAAGATCTAATATCGTCGGAACTCCTGTCAGCGTGATGTTGTCAAGAAAAGGTGTCGATGCCACTGTTACAATGTGTCATACGAAGACTAAAAATATCGAGGAAATTTCGCGTCAAGCCGATATTCTTATTGTGGCAGTAGGTCAGCCTCATTTCGTTAAAGCTGATATGGTGAAAGAAGGCGCAGTCGTCATAGACGTTGGTATTCACCGTATTAAAGATAACTCGGAAAAAGGTTATCACATAATCGGCGATGTTGACTTCGATGAAGTCTATAAGAAAGCCTCAAAAATCACTCCAGTACCAGGTGGCGTAGGTCCGATGACAATAGTGTCGTTGCTCTACAATACCTTGCAGGCGGCAAAGAAAAATAGAAAATAAATTTTATAAAACTTTTTTTAACAATGAAGATTTTATTCGATAAAGTCTTCATTGTTCGTATATGGAAATATGTGTTGCTCGACCAAAATATTGAAACTCTTTATGATGACGATTTTCGTTGTTATGTCGAATTGCGTGTTTGCTCAAAACTATAACACATCTTCCAAGAAAGCATCGAAATATTTTAGTAAAGCCGTCGAAATGTTTCATGAAGACAAGCAGAAAGCGATGCAATATGTTGATAATGCGTTGAAATGTGATGATGATTTTGCTGATGCGATTTTACTTAAGGCAGAGCTTTATCTCGATATGAAGAACGACATCTCGGCAATTGCGATGTATGAACGGCTCTTTGAACTCGATTCGATGGCTTTCCCTAAAAGTGTTATCTCTTTGTCGAAATTATATGCA
Organism: Bacteroidales bacterium; assembly: GCA_045596465.1. Lineage (GTDB taxonomy): Bacteria > Bacteroidota > Bacteroidia > Bacteroidales > F082 > Limimorpha. The sequence continues at coordinate 45,023 of JAZOCI010000015.1, forward strand.
AAACAGCTTGATTTCGAAAAGGCGATAAATTTGCTTAATTGGTATCTTAAGTTGGAAAATCAGAAAGAAACAATTCGTAATATAGCTGAGAAACAATTGATTCTGATAAATTATCAAAAAACTTTAGTCGAAAATCCTGTCAATTATAATCCTGAAAATATAGGCGTTTTGGTAAATACATCCTTTGACGAATATGTTAATCAATATTATGTTAATGAAAATAAGATAATTTTTACCAAACGTTATAATTCGCAGGAGAGACAATATTTCGAGGAAAACGTTTTTGTGACTACTATGTATGATTCTGTCTGGTCAATTCCTCGTTTGTTGCTTGATAATCTGAGAGATATAGGCGCTGCTAATATCTCGGCTGATGGTAGTGAGATTTATTTTTCGGCAAGTTCTTGGGGTAATGGAAATGGAAACAATGACATTTATTTCTTGAAATTTGAGAATGATAAATGGTCTAAGCCTAAAAACATAAAATCTATTAACACTTCAGAATGGGAGTCTCAACCGTACGTCAGTTTCGATGGAAAAGAATTGTTTTTCGTGAGAAGAAATAAAAATCTCGGAACATCAGATATTTACGTTGCTTCTCGTGATAATGACGGGAATTGGATCAATCCGCAAAAGTTGAATTCTGATATAAATACTGATGGTAATGAAATGGCGCCTTTTATTCACTATGATGGAAATACCTTGTATTTTTCTTCCGACACTCATTTGGGAATGGGTGGTTACGATTTGTTTATGTCGAGAAGGAATGAGAGTGGAGAATGGATGAAGCCTGTGAATTTGGGTTATCCTATTAACACTCAAGGTGATGAGATAAATATCGTTGTGCTGAATGACGCGTTGATGGCTTATATTTCAGCAGTGAGAGATGAAGGTTATGGCGGTTATGATATTTATGAGTTTGAACTTGATGAGGATTTTAGACCTGAATCCGTTGAGATTGAATCACTTTCTGATGATGAATATTATGCAGATGTTTTGTCTAAACAACAATCTGTTGTGTTAAAAAATATTTACTTTGAATTTGATAGTGACAAATTGACGTCAGATTCTGAGGAAGGAATAGTGAATCTTTATAATTACTTGATTTCTAATCCAGAGAAGAATATCTTGCTCGAAGGTCATACCGACGATATGGGAAGTGACGAATATAATATGTCATTGTCGGAAAGAAGAGCCGAGAGTGTTAAAAACGCCTTGATTGATAAGGGGATAAGTTTAACGAGGATAAAAACAAAAGGTTGCGGATCAACGCAACCTTTGTTTCCTAATAACTTTGATGATGAACTAAGAGCACTTAATAGGAGAGTCTCTATGTCTTTAGACTTTTAGTCTTAGTCTTTATACATTTCCTCGATGAGGTTCTTGTAAACTTCTTTAACTACGTTTCTCTTGACTTTTAAAGTCGGAGTGAGGATCCCGTTGTTGACACTCCATTCGTCAGCGATGAGTTCGTAACGTTTGATTTTTTCAGTATCGCCGAAATTCTGATTTATCTTCTTGATTTCTTCAGCAAAACGTTTTTTGACCTCAGCATTTTTTATCATTTCGTTTGGCGTAGTGAATTGAATTTCATGCTTTTGACACCATGTTTTCAAGAACGTGAAATCAGGAACGATGATTGCTCCAGCATATTTTTGGTTCTCGCCAAGAACGACAATGTTTTCAATGAAACCAGATTCTGAGAATTTGCCTTCAATTACGTCAGGATTGATGTATTTGCCTAAAGAAGTCTTGAATAAGTTCTTTAATCTTCCAGTGATTCTTACTTGTCCGTATTCGTTGATTTCGCCAAGGTCACCGGTGTGCATCCAGCCGTCTTCGTCGATGACTTCTTTCGTCAATTCAGGTTGGTTGTAATAACCCATCATCACGTTGTGCCCGCGACATATAATTTCTTTATTTTCAGCTATTTTGACTTCGACGCCAGGAAGAGCGAAGCCTACAGTGCCTATTTCGCGACCGTGAGGCAAATTGCAAGAAACTGCGATAACAGGTGAACATTCTGTCATTCCGTAGCCTTCATAGATTGGCATCTTGATGGCTGAGAAGAATGAAGCGATGTTTGATTGTATACTTGCAGCTCCAGATACGACGATGTCGAAGTTTTCTGCACCAAGAGTCTGACGTATCTTTTTGTAAACCAAAGCGTCAGCGATTTTGAGTTTCTGGTTGTATAACCATGTGCGATTGCATGGATCTATTTTATATCTTTCAGCTAAATTCAAAGCCCATAAGAAAATGTATTTCTTGATGCCTTTGTTGTTCCTGCCGTTTTGTTTAATTTTAGTATAAATCTTTTCAAGAAGTCTTGGAACGGCACTCATCATTGTTGGCTGAACATCTTTCAAATCGGATGCGATTGTGGCAAGGCTTTCTGCGTAATAGACTGACATCCCGAGATATTGGTATAAAAAAACCAACATTCTTTCGTAAGCATGGCATATTGGCAAGAAACTGAATGCTTTCTTTGACCATGGTGATGGCGTTTGTTTCAAATTGTGGATTTGGCTCATTATGTTGTAGTGAGAAAGCATTACGCCCTTAGGATTACCTGTCGTTCCTGAAGTGTAAATAATTGTGGCACATTCTTTTTCGTCTATGCTGTCTTCTCTCTTCTTTAATTCTTCAGGATTTTGGTTTTCTTTTCCTAACTCGACTAATGATTCGAATGTAGGATAGTCGCACTTTGTTCCTATCGCATATATTGCTTCGAGACTTGGAGCTTCGCTTTTGATACTTTCGATTTTTTGCAATACTGCCGAGCCTTCTAATACTACGAGCTTCACTCCGCAGTCGTTTATTATATAACGGTAGTCGTCTTTGCTTATCGTAGGATAAATCGGGACAGAAATGGCGCCGACTTGCATAATCGCCATGTCGAGCATGTTCCATTCAGGTCTGTTGCCGCAGATAATGCCGACTTTATCGTCTTTTTGTATTCCTAACTTTATGAGCGCGTAACTCAGATTATTGGTGATTTCAACGTATTCTTGGATACTGTATTTTCTCCATCCGTTTTTTTCTTTTCTTGCTAAAGCTACATCTTGGTTAGGATATTTTTTCAAATACAATTTCAAGATGTCAAAAAGTCTTTTTTCTTCCATTTTAGTACTTAATTTTGATGCAAATTAACGTAAAAATTAGTTGTGTGGTGAATGTTAAATGTTAAAAATAAAGTAAATGTTTTAAACCACAAAAATTTGTGGTGAAAAGCATTATATAGGTGTTATTTTGTTGTCTTTTATGCTATTTAGGGATTAAAGTACTGAATTTAGGGGTGAAAATATTGCTTTTTGGAATTTTATATAATGAATTTTATTAATATTTAATGATTTTTTGAATGTTTGTATTTCCTTTACTATCAATGAGTTGTATTAGAAGTAAGCCTTTGTTGTTATTAATGTTTAAGATTTCGTCGCTATTTGAATTGGTTTCGTTGATGATGGTTCCGTTTAGGTTAAATATTTTGATGTCGTATGTTATATTGTCGATATTTTTTATCGTTATGAAGCTGTCGAATGGATTGTTTATGATTTTAAACTTATTTTCTTTTTTGTTCTCTCCAATATACTCATGTTTAAGATTCCATTTTTCAAGGTTGTTAAATACCACTTCGTCGGCGGTTTCTTGTAGTATGTTTGCTTTTGTATCGTCGATTTGTGTGTTGTGATAAGTCCCGACAGGAGTTTCATTCCAGAATATTGCATAGAATACACATGCTGCCAAGAAAGTTCCATCGTATGAAGGATGGCTGTCGTCGCTGCTGTGCAGAACGAACTCGGGATTTGTCGATAATGCAGCTTTCCATGCTTCGCCGACAGGAGCTACGTAAGAATTTGTTGCGTGTGCGTTCTCGCAATAGGCTGCTGTTAATGTGTCTTGCATGTGATTGAAGTCGACGAAATCAGCACTGCAATATAAGCCGTCTCCGAAATTGACGCATTGCTGGCCTCCATAACGGCGTCCCCATGTCATATAACCGACTACTTTCGCATTTGGATTGTATAACATGATGCTGTCGTAAAGTGCTTTGTATGAAGGTTTTAGTGTGTTGTGGCGATAGTGGTCAATTACGGGTAGCTGACTTTGTTCTTGAAGAACGACATAGTCCCAATCGCCTTGACGTATTTTTGATAATGAATTATGACTTTCAACATGTTGAAATAAGGTACAACCGCCAGGAGTTATAGATTCGTGTATGAATGTTTTGCCTTCGTTTTCGGAGATTTCTTCGATCATTCCAGGTAAATCGTTGACGTAAGTGTAACTGTTCCCGAGAAATAACACTTTTATTTTGTCTTGTGAAAGTCCTGTTTTGGATAATAAAATTGCTATCGTGAGTAGTAATAGTTTTTTCATGCAATTAAATTTAAAAGGCGTACTATCTCAGTACGCCTTATCTGTTAATATTTTTTAGATTATTTTGCTAAGAAAGGATAGCCGTATTCTGTTGCAGGTACAAATGTCTCTTTGATTGAACGAGGATTTGTCCAGCGGATGAGGTTCCATAATCCACCGGCTTTGTCGTTTGTTCCTGATGCGCGAGAACCGCCAAATGGTTGGCAACCAACGACTGCTCCTGTCGGTTTGTCGTTGATATAGAAGTTGCCTGCAGCATATTTGAGTTTTTCATCAGCTGTCTTCAAAGCCTTTAAGTCGTATGCGAAGATGGCTCCTGTCAAAGCATAAGGTGATGTGCTGTCGCAGAGTTCGAGTGTTTCCACGTAATCTTTGTCGTCGTAAACGTAAATGGTGATGATAGGTCCGAAGATTTCTTCTGCCATTGATTCGTACTTAGGATTTGTGGTTAAAATGACTGTTGGTTCTACGAAGTAACCTGTTGATTTATCGCAGTTTCCACCGAATATGACTTCTGCTTCCGTTGATGCTTTAGCTCTGTCGATGTAGCCTTTACAGTTGTCGAATGAGGCTTCGTCGATGACTGCATTTACGAAGTTTGTGAAGTCCGTCACATCGCCCATCTTGATTGTGCTGAGCATTTCTCCGACGTGTTGTTTTACCTCGTTCCATAACGAATCTGGGATGTAAGCTCTTGATGCCGCAGAACATTTTTGTCCTTGGAATTCAAAGGCACCGCGAACTATCGCTGTGGCGACTTCTCTCGGATTTGCAGAGCTGTGAGCGAAAATGAAATCTTTGCCGCCTGTCTCGCCGACTAATCTCGGATATGATTTATAGTTGTTGATGTTTGCGCCGACGCCTCTCCACAATCCTTGGAATGTTCCTGTTGAGCCTGTGAAGTGGATACCGGCGAGGTTAGGATTGCTTAATGCGACGTTGCCGATGAGAGAGCCTTTTCCTGGCAAGAAGTTTATTACGCCTGCAGGAAGTCCTGCTTCCATGAAAATCTGCATCAAATGATAGTTTGATAACAAGGCTGTTGTTGATGGTTTCCAGATAGTTGTGTTGCCCATCAAGACAGGTGTCATGTTGAGGTTCGATGCGATAGAGGTGAAGTTGAAAGGCGTGACCGCCATAACAAAACCTTCTAAAGGTCTGTATTCGGCTCTGTTAAGTTGATCTGGTGTTGATGAAGGCTGCTCTGAATATAGATTGCCAGCGTAATAATTGTTGAAACGGAAGAAGTCGATGGTCTCACATGCAGAGTCGATTTCTGCTTGGAAAGCGTTTTTACTCTGTCCTAACATACAAGAAGCGTTAATTCTTGCGCGGTATTTTGTTGCAATGAGCTGACCGATGCGTGCCATAATCGATGCGCGTTCAACCCATGGAATGTTTTCCCATTCTTTCTTGGCGTTCAACGCGGCTTCAATCGCCATGTTGACTTCTTTCTCGCCGACTTTATGATATTTCGCAACAACATGCTTGTGATTGTGTGGCATTACAACCTCGCCGATGTCGCCAGTGCGGATTTCTTTGCCACCTATTATAATAGGTATTTCTACAACTTCATTCGATTGTTTTTTCAGTTCTTGCTCTAAAGCAATACGTTCTGGGCTGCCTGGTCTGTACTCTTTTACAGCTTCGTTGGCAGGTTTTGCAAATTGAAATAATGAGTTGTTCATGATATTATGTTTTAGTTGTTCATGTTTTTTTAATATATCGCTACAAATATAATCACTTTATGTCAAAAATAAAAGTTAAAAATTATTATAAAATTTATTTTAACCTTTTAATCAAGCATAAATGATGCGTATGTTTTTTTAATTCGTTGTTATAAATTCCGATTTCGTTAATTGTGTCGATGCGAACTTTACCAGAAGCGTGAATTATCGTGTTGTTCGACAAAAGAATCCCGACGTGAATGACACGGCGATTTCTGTTCTCAAAAAAAGCGATGTCACCGGATTTAATGTCGTTTAAACTATTGATAACTTCTCCGAAATCAACTTGTTGCGAAGCGTCACGCGGTAGTTTGTAGCCCGCAATTTTTGCACATAATTGTACAAATGCGGAACAGTCGATGCCCATTATGCTTTTGCCGCCCCAACGATAAGGTACGTTTAGCATCTTAATTGCTGATTTTGTAAATATTTCAGAATCAAAGGTTTTGCTGAGAGGAATTGTGCCTTCTACATTTTCAAATGTCTTGCTTCCGAAACTTAAAATCTTATTGTCATAAAAAATGGTCGGTACATCTACAATGTATTTTTTCTTTGAAAGGTATTCGTTGTATTCGTTATCAGTGATTTCGTGATGTTGTATTTTCCTTATCCAGCCTTCGTAGGAATCGTACATGCATCGTATTTTAAACCATTCTTCGTTTTCTTCTACTATTTCGTAAATGTCATTGAAAAGCAGTTCTGAAACGAGCTCACTCGTGTGTGAAGCGTCTTTTCTCATTGGGACGACTGATAGTGTGCAAATTCCGTATCTCATTTTTTAATTATTATGATTGCTAAATTATGAAAAAAAATTGTATCTTAGCAGGAGTTTTGTTTTAAAACATAATTTTTTTATTTACTTTATAATAACTTGAAAATGAGTAAAATATCTTCTTTTTTATCGAAAGTTGGTCATTCGTATCAGATTATATTCAGGGTGTTGGCTTTTTTGGTGGCCATATTTTTGGTTGTATGGCAGATGCCGAGAACTATCAAGTTCAAATATGAGTATCAAAAGATGCGTCCTTGGCAGTATGAATCTTTGTACGCACCGTTTAATTTCCCGATTTATAAGACTGCGGAACAGTTGAAAATGGAAGAGGAGGAGTTCTTGAAAGATTTTTATCCGATTTTTGTCTTTGATGTGAATATGTCGAAGAATAATAAGGTTGCGATGCTTCAAGAATTTGATAATCAATGGAGTAGTGATGAAAAAGTGAGGCTGAAAAACAAAGCTCTTCTCGAAAATATTTATGATACTATAGAAAATAGAGGTATTATTACTAATGTTGCGACGGCTTATGACTTGAAACCGGAGTCGATGATTGATGTTGTGAGAGATAGGGTTGTTAAAACCAAGTCGTTCCGCGATTTTTATACAATGAAAACCGCCGCTGATTTTATTTCCGATTATTTGTCTAATGTTGATGATGATATTGATAAAACATTGATAAATAGATTGTTACTTGCTTATTTGAATCAAAATGTCGTTTTCTCGGAAGATTTGACAAAACAGTCGGAAGAACAGGCTTTAGCTGCCATTTCTCTTACTTTCGGAATGGTGCAGAAAGATGAGCTGATTATCTCGGAAGGTGAGCTTATTACAGATGAAAAGTATAACATAATCAATTCGTTGAAAAAAGAATATGATGCGATGAATTCGGATAGTTTCTTAAACAGAAATATCAATCTTTACGGACAAGTTCTTGTCGTCGCATTCGTGTTTTTATTCTTGTTCTTGGCGATGAAATTGATAAATCAGGCTTTGTTGAAAGAGTCAAAGACCATAATGATGATTTTGGTCATGATGCTTTTGATGATTTTGCCTTCGTTTGTCGTGCTGAAACATGTTCCGGATATGATTTATCTGATGCCTCTGACTATCTTGGCAATGTTGCTTGTGACTTTCTTCAACTCTCGTACTGCTATATATATTCAAACTTTAACGTTGATAATCATAAGTTTGGCTGTACCTAATTCGTTTCAGTTCTTCGTGATACAATTCCTGACTTCTCTGGTCGCGATATTTGTACTTGCCAATAAGGTCTCACGTTCTAAATATTTTTTCACATCTGCGATCGTCTTCGTGGTTTATGTCGTGATGAGAATTGGAATGGCTTTGATTTTTGATGGCGGCTTGGAAAATGTCAGTTGGACTGATGTCGGAATTTTTGCTATGAACGCCTTGTTTACAATGTTGTCGTTGCCTTTGATAATCTTGTTTGAACGTGTTTTTGGTTTTGTTACTGATATGACTCTCTTGGAGTTAAGTAATACAAATACGCCTTTGTTGAGAAGGTTGTCGTCGGAAGCACCGGGAACGTTCCAGCATGTCATGCAAGTCGCCGACTTGTGTGAAGAGGCTCTTTTTGCTATCGGTGGCAATATGCTTCTTGCTCGTACCGGCGCCATGTATCATGATATAGGAAAGATAAAGAGTCCGTTGTATTTTACTGAAAATCAAAATAGTAAATATAATATGCACGAAGATATGTCGTATCAGGAAAGCGCATCCGTTATTATACAACATGTTTTAGATGGAATAGAGATATGTAGAAAATATCATCTTCCAGAGCAGATTATCGACTTTGTAAGAACTCATCACGGCACGAGAAGGACGGAATATTTCTATCAGATGGCGTTGCGCGAAAATGACGGCGATGTCGATGAAATGGATTTCCGTTATCATGGACCGATACCGTTTTCAAAGGAAACTGCTGTTCTTATGATGGCAGACTCTGTGGAAGCTGCATCACGTAGCCTCGCAGATAAAACGGAAGAGTCTATAAATAAGCTTGTGGATAATATTATAGATGCACAAATTAAAGATAATCAGTTT
>JAZOCI010000016.1:0-3801 GCA_045596465.1 Bacteroidales bacterium
CTCATCGACGTTTGTAAACTTACCTTGCAGTTCAAAGTCGGAATCTGCCAATACTATGCTACTGTTTTCAATCTCAATTCCCGTTGTATCATATTGAAAATCAATAGATGGAATATATATAGGAGCTGGAATATCGCTCATAGCGAAGACAGCATTGTTCAATTGTATTCCAGCATGTGGATTCCACTGTAAAAGCAAATCTTCCTGATCGTCATCGTATTCAGCCGAGACATTGAAATCGAGTTTTTCAGTAACGAAACTCATTTCCTCTCCCATATTAAACAACAGACTATCACCATTATACACCGCGATATAAGAAGCATCATTACTGTTTTCTTTCATATACATCGCCACACTTCCTTTAGGATTTTCAGTAAAGAAAGTCATGTCGTCCATCGAAGCATCAATCCTCGAGAAGTTATAATCGGCATAAACCGCCATCGGCATTTTCTCGTCTAAGATATTGGAAACCTGAGCTTTAAGATTATAATCTTCGAGACTTGCCACTATCATATCCGCTACTTCAGCATCTAAGTTATCACCTTTGATATTTATCGCCATCAGGCTGTTTGACAACTCTTCCGAAGCAGAATTAGGCAAAGTAAAATCGACATTGAGTTTGTCGGCATTAACATTAATAGTATCGCAATAAACGACATTCATTGCATTCCATTCTAAATTTCCTTTAACTTTTGCCTTAGCGAAATCCATATTGTCGAGCTGACGTTTATTTAGGTTGGCATTGACATTCAGTTTCACATTACCATTTGCCTTAATATCTTCTGGTACAAACGATTGCAATTCATCAAGGTCGGCATTGGCTTTAAGGTTCAAGTCACAATACATCTTATCCATCACATCTTTTATTGTTCCTGAAAGAGCAAGTGACGTATTAGACATATTGGCATTCAAATAATTAACATAAACATCTGATTTATTATTAAGATCTATATCAGCTTTTATCGAAGTGTTAAAATTTGTTATAGGGTAAGGCAGCATCTCCGGCATTGAGATCACACCTTTATTATATTCCAATTCAGCGTTGACGACGGGCATCGAGATTTCATTATAGACGCCTTCCACTTTTGCCACAAGTTGAAGTTCGCCTTTCACATCTATCCCGTCGAGGAGTTCTTCGCGCATCGAAGCTGGGATAAGTTCGATGAGTTCTTCCACTATCAAGGTATTCGTATTAAGGTTCAGGTCGATATTGATGTCGTCATTAGGCATCGACACCTTTCCTATCATATTGATAAAGATATTATTAAGCGCAAGCTGCGAGGCACCGAGTTCTATATCCATGTTACTCAGATTCGCATCAAGAGGCAATATCATTCTGACATCTGCTTTATTTACCAACTGTTCATTTTCCATGACAAACGACAAGTCATCGACAGACATTTCAGCATTGCCTTTTATTTTATCATAATCGTTCACATCGCCTTTGAATTTAAGGTTAAGGGAGTTAATCTCAGCGATTTGCGATGCGTTTTTGTATGATAAAACAGAAGAAGATGCCTCGATGTCGGCTTTGATGTCATCGCCTTTCATATCGGCATCTCCTTCTAATTTTAGGTCATTAAGTTTCACAGCCATCGACAAGGAATCTGTCGTTTGTTGATATGCAATATCACGTAACGACATATTCACATTGCCGGCGATATTTTCACCTTTCATCTTACCTTTAGCCGACATATTCAAGCCGTTAAGTTCGGCTGACATGCCTTGAGTCTGGTCGGTATAATTTACGGAAACATCATTGATTTTCAACATGACCAAATCGATTCCATAAACGAATTCCGAGTTTTCTTCCTCGATGGTATCAGGTTCTGAAGGAGGGAAAATATCGAGATTAGTTTTGTTTTGAATATCGGTGAAGAGGTTTATATAACCGCCGTCCAACCTACATTCATCTATAATAATTTGATCTTCTTTAAGAAATTTCTTTATATCCACCGAAACCACACATTCATTGATATATGCGAGCGTGTCAGATGGGCTTCCTTCCATCGGGTTGACTAACACGAGCTTATCAATTTCAACCCCAACTTTAGGAAAGGACTTGAAAATAGTAAGATCGGCTTGCTCAATATCAAAGTCGCAGGTGATAAAATTAGGAGCTTGTTTTTTAACTATCGACGTCAAACGTGCCGGAGTCACCACAAACCAGCATACCGTTATTACAGTCAACAATACGATTCCCAACAAGGAGCCTAAACTTATCAGTGTGATTTTTAATGGTTTATTCATTTCTCTTAAAGTCTAAGGTCTAAAGTCTACAGACTACAGACATCATTCACATTTCTTTTAAGACTAAGGTCTACAGTCTACTGACTACAGACATTGTTAATTGTTAATTGTTAATTGTTAATTGTTAATTGTACATTGTCAATTTGCTCTAATCAAATTATAAGTTGCTCTTAATCCTTCGTTGTTATACTTGAAGGTAGTAGAGGTCAATTCCAAGATGTTACAATATTGAGGCACCAAAGATCCGCTGAAATTCTCATGGTATTGAATAAATCTATCATTGCTAAGAATGCTAAACTCCCATGTGAAATTTGAAGCTTCTTCTTCAGTGACATCGTCATTGAGATCCCAGTATTTACCAGTACCATCGCTGTTATAGACTTCGAAATAAGTTCCATCGGCAGTCTTCCATTTTCCCACAATTAAAGACTCATCGATTTTATTTTCATCTCCGCCAAACAAACCTTCGCATGATGTCATGCCTACGACCATCAAAAGCATTAATGCTATAAAACTTAACTTTTTCATATTATTGATTTTTTTTATTTTATTGAGACACGTCTCTACAATTCATAATTGTACATTCTTCATTGTACATTGTTAATTAATCATTTCGCTGCTATCATTTCTATTTCCACGAGCACTTCTTTAGGAAGAGTTCTCACTGCGAAAGCTGCTCTTGCAGGAGGATTTTCTGAGAAGCGTTTGCCGTATACTTCGTTCATTGCTCCGAAGTTAGCCATATCGCTGAGCAAACATGTTGATTTCACTACGTTATCGAAAGTGTAACCAGCTTCTGTCAAGATACCTTCCAAGTTTTTCATAACTTGTTCTGTTTGTTCATAAATACCGCCTTCGACGATATTACCTGTTGCAGGATTGATTGGAATTTGACCGGAGATGAACAACATACCGTTCACTTCAATAGCTTGGCTATAAGGGCCAATTGCACCAGGTGCATTTTTTGTTGCGATAACTTTTTTCATTTTTATGATTTTTAATTAGTTAAACAATTATTTAATCTATTCTAATAACTCGCAAATGTAAGAAAATAATTTTGAATTTCAAAGAAAAAAAAGGAAAGGAATAAAGTTAAAAGTCTAAAGTCTAAAGTCTAAAGTCTAAAGTTAAAAGTTAAAAGTCTAAAGTCTAAAGTCTAAAGTCTAAAGTTAAAAGTTAAAAGTCAAAAGTCAAAAGTCAAAAGTCAAAAGCCAAAAGTTATGAGTTATGAGTTATGATTAACTATTAACTATTAACTATCAACTATTAACTATTAACTATTAACTATCAACTATTAACTATTAACCCTCAACTCTCAACCTTCAGCTGTATCAAGCCTTTTGTTATCAGAAACGCCGGATTATATGAAGTCTTCGCTTTCCTAAGTCCTTCTATTCCTAAATCTTCTTCACGATTTATATATTCAAACTCCTCAGGGATGTCGTTTGCAAACATCTGATTTATAACAGTAAAAGCACCTGTGTAGTTGATGTCAGCCTTCTCGAAATGAACGCCGAAAGTCTTGTGGTTGATAGGATAACCGAAAGTGAA
>JAZOCI010000017.1:0-4039 GCA_045596465.1 Bacteroidales bacterium
GACTTACGGCGCCGACGCAGTACGTTGGTATATGATAACAAACTCACAACCTTGGGATAACCTCAAGTTCGACAAAGAAGGCGTCGATGAAGTACGTCGTAAGTTCTTCGGAACATTATATAACACTTACGCATTCTTCGCTTTGTATGCTAACATCGACAAATTCGATTTCTCAGAAGCAGAGATTCCTTACGAAGAGCGTCCTGAAATAGACAGATGGATTCTCTCAGAATTGAATTCCTTGATAGAAGAAGTCGATGAGCATTTCAACAATTACGAGCCAACAAAGGCAGGTCGTGCCATAGCAGAATTTGTCGATGCTCATTTAAGTAACTGGTATGTACGTCTCTCACGTCGTCGTTTCTGGAAGAGCGATGCCTCTGCAGACAAGACCTCAGCATATCAGACATTATACACATGTTTGAATGTCTTGGCAAAGATTTCAAGCCCTATAGCACCATTCTTTGCAGAACGTTTATATCAAGACTTGAACGAAGCTACAGGCCGTGAAGCTGCCGAGTCAGTACACCTCACTGATTTCCCAGTAGCCGACAAGAACTTAATCGACAAAGATTTGGAAGAAAGAATGGAGATGGCACAGCTCGCATCATCGATGGTATTATCGTTGAGAAAGAAAGCCAACATCCGTGTTCGTCAGCCATTATCAAAGATTATGATTCCTGTCAAATCAGACAAATTCCTCGAACAATTCAAGAAGGTAGAACAACTCATCCTTTCTGAAGTCAATGTCAAGGAAATAGAATATCTCACAGCAGATAAGAATATATTGGTGAAGAAAGTGAAGCCAAACCTTCCGAACTTAGGACGTCGTTATGGCAAGATGATAAAACAAATCACCAAGTTCTTTGCTGAGATAGATCAAGAGACTATCAGGACTTTGGAAAGCGTCGGTTATTTAGATGTCACATTAGAAGGACAAGAATTACATCTCGAGTTGTCAGATGCTATCATCACGACAGAAGACATTCCAGGTTGGGCTGTCGTCACACAAGATGATTCAACAGTGGCCTTAGACATCACCATAACACCTGAATTGGCAGAAGAAGGCTTGGCAAGAGAGATTGTCAATAGAATCCAGAATATGAGAAAAGACGCTAATTTCGAAGTCACTGACAACATCATCTTGACGATAGAAAAGAACGACAATATTAATAATGTAGTTAAGAAGTATGAAGAATATATCTGTTCAGAGACTTTAGCTACATTGAATATGGTCGATAGTATTGATGAAAATATAGAAGCCACAGAGCTTATCGACAATATTTCTGTTAAGATAAAAATTAACAAGAAATAAGGAAATAAAACTTGTACTATACGATATTTATTATTAACTTTGACGGCGACAATTGAGTGTTAACAAATAAAATTCAAGAGATATGGAAGGTAATGTAAATAATGTTCCGGAGAAAGTCAGATATTCTGATGAGGAACTTGCTGAATTCAAGGAATTAATATTAGAAAGATTAGCAAGAGCACGCAAGGATCTTGAATTGTTGAACGAGAATGTTGCCGGCAGAGGCAATAATGCTGACGACACAGCGCCTACCTTTAAAATTTTGGAAGAAGGTTCTAACGTTTTGTCGAAAGAAGAGAACAGCCAATTAGCTGCACGTCAGTACAAGTATATTCAGAATTTGGAAAATGCTTTAGTTCGTATAGAAAACAAGACTTACGGTGTATGTCGTATGACAGGCAAATTGATTCCTAAGGAGAGATTACGCGCTGTACCTCATGCAACCTTAAGTGTTGAGGCTAAAATGGGACAAAAGAAACAATGAAAAAACCGCTGATTGTCATATTCATAGTATTACTTCTTGATCAGATTTCAAAATTCTGGATTAAGTTGAATATGACAATTGGCGAAAGTTTCTCGGTATTAGGCAACTGGTTTCAGATTTATTTCATAGAGAACAACGGCATGGCTTTCGGATGGGAGTTCGGGGCTCAATATGGTAAGATTGCGCTCGGTCTCTTCAGGATAATAGCCGTGGCGTTGTTGTTTTATGTCATCTTCTATTTGGTTAAGAAGAATGTTAAATTCGGACCTTTGTTTGGCATCTCGCTCATCACGGCAGGAGCTCTCGGTAATATCATCGACGGAATGTTTTACGGCATGATATTCAGCGAAAGCACTTTTACACAAGTAGCGACCTTGTTTCCCGAAGGCGGAGGATATTCCGGCTTCATGCAAGGGAAAGTCGTCGATATGCTTTATTTTCCGTTATTTACCTTTCCCGAATGGATGCCTTTCTTAGGCGGACAAATATTCTTCAGCCCGATATTCAACATTGCAGACAGCGCAATAACGATAGGATTTTTATATCTCCTGATATTCCAATGGAAATTCCTGAAGAATATTGATAAAATTGATACTCTTGATTTAGAAAACAATTAAAAATAAAAAGCAATAGCCATGAGCGAAGAAAAATATGGTCATATTGTACAGATTATAGGACCCGTCATCGATGTTGCATTCGACGATGAGTCACATTTACCAAATCTATTAGATGCTCTTGAAATTGAAAAAGCCAATGGAGAGAAACTCATCACTGAAGTTCAACAAGATATTGGCGAGAATACTATGCGAACCATCGCTATGGACTCAACCGACGGCTTGCGTCGTGGCATGAAAGTACGTTGTTTAGGTTCTCCTATCTCAATGCCTACAGGCGATCAGGTTAAAGGTCGTCTCTTTAATGTCATAGGCGAATCTATTGACGGTCTCAAGAAAGTCGACTCCACAAAACGTAACAGCATTCACCGCGAGCCTCCGAAGTTCGAGAATCTTTCAACAAAACAAGAGGTGCTCTTCACAGGTATCAAAGTCATCGACTTGATAGAGCCATACGCCAAAGGCGGTAAGATCGGTTTGTTCGGTGGCGCAGGTGTAGGCAAGACGGTTCTTATCATGGAGTTGATTAACAACATCGCCAAATCATATTCCGGTATGTCAGTCTTCGCAGGTGTTGGAGAACGTACTCGTGAAGGTAACGACTTGTTAAGAGAGATGTTAGAATCAGGCGTCATAAAATACGGTGATGAGTTCATGAAGTCGATGGAAGAAGGCGGTTGGGACTTGGACAAGATTGATTATAAAGAGTTGGAGAAGTCGCAAGCAACTTTGGTCTTCGGTCAGATGAACGAGCCTCCGGGAGCGCGTGCCCGCGTAGCACTCAGCGGTCTTACCATGGCAGAATATTTCCGCGATGGTGACGGCGAGACGGCAGGACGCGACATCTTGTTCTTCATCGACAACATCTTCCGTTTCACTCAGGCTGGCTCTGAAGTGTCGGCACTCCTCGGTCGTATGCCATCGGCAGTAGGTTATCAACCGACATTAGCATCAGAAATGGGCTTGATGCAAGAGAGAATTACTTCAACGAAAAACGGATCCATCACGTCAGTGCAGGCTGTTTATGTCCCGGCTGACGACTTGACAGACCCCGCTCCGGCAACGACATTCGCTCACCTTGACGCTACGACAGTGCTCAGCAGAAAGATATCGGAGTTAGGAATATATCCAGCCGTCGACCCTCTCGAATCAACATCAAGAATCTTAGATCCTAACATCGTCGGTGAAGAACATTATAAAACAGCTCAACGCGTAAAAAATATCTTACAACGTTATAAAGAACTACAAGACATCATCGCGATTTTGGGTATGGACGAGCTTTCGGAAGAAGATAAACTCACCGTGAGCCGAGCTCGACGCGTGCAACGTTTCCTATCACAGCCTTTCCATGTGGCAGAACAATTCACAGGAATGAAAGGCGCCTTCGTCAGCATAGAAGACACCATCAGAGGCTTCAATATGATTATGGACGGCAAAGTAGACCAATATCCGGAAGCCGCTTTCATGATGGTCGGGACAATAGAAGAAGCAATAGAAAAAGGAGAGAAGTTGATTAACAATTGACAATGAATAGTTAACAGTTAACAGTTAACAGTTAATAGTTAATAGTTACTTGTTGACTCGTTGACTTGTAGACTTGTAGACTCGTAGACTTAAAAAAAATGA
>JAZOCI010000018.1:0-4468 GCA_045596465.1 Bacteroidales bacterium
GGAAAGCCTTCTCCTTATCGACAAATTCCATTCGACTCTATAAAAATCGATAAAGATAAAACCTCAGTCTTCGTGTATAATCCTGACGGAAATTGCCGGAACGATGCCGAGATAATTCCCAATACCGAAATTGTCCCGAATAATATTTTCGACAATAACGAAGACGCGATACATTATATTAATAGCCACTGTGTCAAGCACAGAAAATTCATTCTCGGCACCGATCAGTTTGGAAGAGATTTCCTAAGCCGACTGCTTTTAGGAACAAGAATCAGTTTCTCGGTAGGTTTCATAGCTGTCTTCATGAGTATATTAATAGGTATATTGATAGGCAGTCTCGGCGGATTCTTCCGCGGTTGGGTCGATGATGTCATGGTATGGCTCATCAATGTAGTCTGGTCGATACCGACATTATTGATTGTCATAGCCATCACTTTCGTACTTGGCAAAGGCGTAGTACAAGTATTCATTGCTGTCGGTTTGACGATGTGGGTTGAGGTAGCACGTGTGACGCGAGGACAGATTTTATCAGTAAGAGAGATGACGTATGTGGAGGCAGGCAGAGCCTTAGGATTTAAGAACGCGAGAATAATCTTACGTCATATCATTCCAAATATCATCAATCCTATCATTGTAATTTCGGCCGCCAATTTCGCTTCGGCAATATTGTTGGAAGCAGGCTTAAGTTTCCTCGGAATCGGAGTGCAGCCACCCATGCCATCGTGGGGCAGCATGATAAAAGAGAATTACGCCTACATCATCTTAAACGACGCATATTTAGCCATACTTCCCGGAGTTGCAATCATGCTTTTAGTATTGGCATTCATGCTTTTAGGTAATGCCTTACGCGATGCTTTAGACGTTAAGAAAAACTAAAAAATATTTTATCTAAAACTATTTTATTAATTCAAAAAAAATTGTAATTTTGCACCTCCTAACGGCAGGGCGGATGTGGCGTAATTGGTAGCCGCGCCAGACTTAGGATCTGGTGCCGAGAGGCGTGGGGGTTCGAGTCCCTTCATCCGCACTTTTTTTAATAATTTATTATTCATGAAAACCACACAAACATCAAAAGGCGAACTCCTCGCCGGTATTCAAATTAGTCTACTTAAAGAAGATTACGAAGCTGAAGTAACAAAGGCTTTGAAAGATTATCAACATAAAGCTACAATGCCAGGTTTCCGTCAAGGTAAAGTTCCTTTCGGCATGATTAAAAAAATGTACGGTCAAGCCGTCCTTTTGGAAAAGATAAATCAAAAAGTCTCTGAAGCTCTCAACAATCACATCGTTGAAAATAAATTAGACGTCATAGGTTATCCTCTTCCAGATATGGAACAATCACAACCTAACGACTTAGACAACCAAGAAGAATTGAACTTCTTCTTTGAAGCTGCTCTCAAACCAGAAATCAAAGTCGCTCTTAAAGATCATAAAATCGAGGATTTCAACATCAAGGCTTCTGCTGAAGAAATCGACAGAACAATAAAGAGCATCCAAGAAAACAATAAAGTTGAAGATAAAGAAGCTGAACTCAACGAAGAACTCTTCGACAAGATCTTCCCTGGTCAAGAAGTGAAAGACGTTGAAACATTCCGTAGCAAAGTAGCTGTCGAAATGGAAAAACAATACGTTCTCGAAGCTGAAAGAATGTTCTACAACAAAGCTGTCGATCAGTTAGTTGAAGAAATCAAATTCGATTTACCTGATACATTCCTCAAACGTTGGATCGTTGAAAACAGCGAAGGTAAAATCACTGCTGAAGACGTTGAAAAGAACTACGAAAACGGCTACGTAAAATCTCTCAGATGGCAACTCATCGAGGAAGCTCTCGTAAAACAAAGCCCTGAATTAGTCATCAAAGAAGAAGAAGTCCGTAATTTCGTAAGAAGCATGTACTTCGGTCACATGGACGTTGAGACATTAGACGAAGAGACAAAGAAACGTTTGGAAGACATCATCGACGCTATCATCAAAGACGACAACCAACGTCAAAATATCAACAATCAATTGGCTGACAAAAAATTGACAGCTTACTTGAAAGAAAACATGACAGTGACAATGGTTGACACCGATTACGAAGGTTTCGTACAAGCTGTTCTCCCACAAGTGGAACTCGCAGGCGAAGACAAACCTAAGAAATCAAGAGCAAAAAAAGCTGCTAAAGAAGAAACAGCTGAATAATATTAATTCATAATTAAGGTTTAAGGTTTAAGGCTTAAGGTTGTTTTGACGACCTTAAACTTTAGACCTTAAATTTTAAACAAAACATATAATTGAATGGTTTATAATAAAAAAGAAAACAACATGAACAACGAATTCTATAAATACGCTACCAAACACTGTGGTATCAACAGTTTGGCTTTGGAGAAATATACATCGACAGTAACGAACTACATCTCTCCTACTATCATCGAAGAACGCACACTCAACGTAGCTCAGATGGACGTCTTCTCACGTCTCATGATGGATCGAATCATCTTCTTGGGCGACGAAATCAATGATTATGTTGCAAATATCATTCAGGCACAGTTGCTTTTCTTGGAATCTGCCGATCCTAAGAGAGACATTCAGATTTACGTCAACTCACCTGGTGGCTCAGTATATGCCGGCTTAGGCATCTACGACACAATGCAATTCATCGCTCCTGACGTCGCCACTATATGTACAGGCATCGCAGCTTCTATGGCAGCAGTGTTGTTGTGCGCTGGCGCAAAAGGCAAACGCTCAGCTTTGAAACATTCTCGCATCATGATTCACCAACCAATGGGCGGAATGCAAGGTCAAGCATCTGACATCGAAATCACTGCACGCGAAATATTGAAACTAAAAAAAGAACTTTACGACATCATCGCCACACATTCAGGACAGCCTTTCGATAAAGTGTGGGCAGACTCCGACCGCGACTATTGGATGACTTCACAAGAAGCCAAAGACTACGGCATGATTGATGAAGTTCTTATTAAAAAAGTGTGATTCTTAAATTTGAAATAGTTGAGACGTGTCTCAAAAAAGTCTACAAGACAACAAGTCAACAAGTCAACTGTTAATTGTTAATTGTTAATTGAAAAGGTATGGCGAAAAAACAAGAAAACTTCTGTTCATTTTGTGGCAAAAGCGATAAGGAAGCAGCATTGCTTCTCTCTGGCATGTATGGTTTCATCTGCGACGAATGTATCGAACGCGGTCATATCGTGGTGCAGGAAGAACTCAAACATCTCAAGAAAGCCAACACTCCAGATTTCAAACTTCTGAAACCTATCGAGATAAAATCGTTCTTAGATCAATATGTCATAGGACAAGATGAAGCGAAGAAGATTCTTGCCGTCGCCGTATATAATCATTATAAGAGAATCAACCAAGAGCAGACCGCCGATGAAGTCGAGATCGAGAAGTCGAATATAATTTTAGTCGGTGAGACAGGAACGGGTAAGACGCTCCTCGCCCGCTCCATCGCCAAGATGCTCAACGTGCCTTTCGCCATCGCCGACGCCACTGTACTCACGGAAGCCGGTTATGTGGGAGAAGACGTAGAGAATATTCTCGTTAAATTATTACAAGCGGCGGACTATGACGTGGCAGCTGCCGAGAGAGGCATAGTCTTCATCGACGAAATCGACAAGATTGCGCGTAAGAGCGACAACCCGAGTATCACACGCGACGTGTCGGGAGAAGGTGTGCAACAAGCGATGTTGAAACTCCTTGAAGGAACCATCGTCAACGTGCCACCACAAGGCGGTCGTAAACACCCTGAACAGAAGATGATTCAGGTCAACACCAAAAACATACTGTTCATAGCAGGTGGTGCCTTCGACGGCATCGACAAAATCATAGCCAACAGAGTGGGAAGCAACGCTATAGGCTATGGCAACGAGAACAAAAAACAAATCGATAAGGACAACCTTCTGCAATATATCACACCAGCCGACATCAAGAAATTCGGTCTCATTCCGGAAATCGTAGGTCGTTTCCCGATATTGACATTCCTCAATCCTTTAGACAAAGAGACCTTGATTCGTATCTTGAAAGAACCGAAGAACGCCCTGATAAAACAATTCACTAAGTTGTTCGAGATGGACGACATCAAGTTAGAGTTTAAGGAAGAAGTCTTGGAATATATCGTCGACAGAAGTTTAGAGTCGAAGTTAGGAGCGAGAGGATTGAGAGCCATAGTCGAGGAAATACTGAACGACGCTATGTACGAGATGCCGTCATCAAACAAGAAGAAATTAGTCGTCGATTTGAAATACGCGGAGAAACAGCTGAAATAAGTCTATAAAGATAATTCAACTATTAACTATTAACTATTAACTATTAACTATTATCTGTTAATCACTTCCCTCTTCCCTGCACTACTATCAGCACTGTATAAATCAAGATTTTGATATCGAGTGCGAGGTTCATGTTTTCGATATAGAGAATATCGTATTTCAGTCGTTCCACCATCTCATCGACGTTGGAAGCATAGCCG
>JAZOCI010000019.1:0-2549 GCA_045596465.1 Bacteroidales bacterium
CAATTTACGATGTTTATGGTCGTCTCTGCCGTAGGGACGCATCGAATGCGTCCACATCAAATTCGATGGACACATTCAATGTGTCCGTACAGGATTTAGAGGCTGGCGTTTATTTCGTGAAAGTCGTTACAAACGAAGGCGAAGTCGTGAAGAGATTTGTTAAGAAATAAGAATATTATTTTTTAAGACATACGTCCGTATGTCTCTACAAGAGATTATCGTAAATCTTGTAGAGGCGCACGGACGTGCGTCTTAAAAAAAATCCGTAGACCGTAGACCGTAGTCTATAGACTTTTTATTATCTTTGCGAGTTAAAAATCGTTTTTTAATATGGACAACATAAAAGTATTAGACAAAGAGTTTACGCCTTATATCTCGCAGGTTGTGATAGAATCCGCAATCTCAAGAATAGCGAATCAGATCAACAAAGATATGCAGGATAAGAATCCTCTGTTCCTCGTCATGCTCAACGGCGCTTTTATGTTTGCCGCAGAATTGTTAAAAAACATTAAGATAGATTGCGAGACATCTTTCGTGAAATATTCCACCTACAACGGTACTCAAAGCACTTGCGAAGCCAAAGAACTCATCGGACTTAACAATTCTTTGAAAGACCGTAACGTCGTCATCATCGAAGACATCATCGACTCCGGTTTTACTATGAATTGTTTGGTAAAAAAACTTCAATCAATGGAAGTGGCGAGCGTAAAAATCGCGACGATGCTGTTCAAACCCGATGCCTTCAAATTCGATTATAAAATAGATTACATCGGAATGAACATCGGCAACGAATTCATCGTCGGCTACGGATTAGACTACAACGAACACGGAAGAAATTATCCTTTAATATATCAAGTCGTTGAATAATTTTCAATCATAAAAATATTTTAAAAATGTTAAACATAATAATTTTCGGACCTCCGGGCGCAGGTAAAGGCACTCAATCAGAATTTATAAAAGAAAAATACAACTTAACATACATCTCTACAGGTCAAATACTTAGAGACGAGATGGCCGCTGGAACAGAAATCGGATTGAAAGTGAAAGAAATCATCAGTCAAGGTGGTCTCGCTTCCGATGAGATAGTGGCAGAAATAATAGAAAAATTCATAGCTTCTCATGCCGACGCCAACGGTTTCCTCTTCGACGGCTATCCTCGCACCGTGAAACAAGCCGAAATATTAGAAGACTTATTCAAAAAATATAACCTCAACCTCAGCGGTGTCCTCAGCCTTGAAGTGCCGGAAGACATTCTCGTGGAACGTATGCTTGAACGCGGAAAGACAAGCGGTCGCGCCGACGACAACATCGACTCGATACGCCATCGCTTCGTGGAATACGACCAAAAGACAAAACCAGTCCTCGACTTCTATCAGAATAAAAACGCACTCCACCCTATCCATGGCGTCGGAACAATAGAAGAGATTTTCAACAATATTTGCGAGGTAATAGAAAAATTATAAGTCACTGAGATGTAAAGGGATAAAGGTGTAAAGGGATAAAGACAAACTTTACACCTTTACAACTTTAAAACTTCACGACTATAGAAAAGGTATGCAGAACGTTTTTGACACTAAGTTTTTTAATGTCTTGTCAAAAGGCAAGGGCGACATCTCTTACGGATGGAAAGGCGCCGGCGTGGCCGTACCCGTGTTCTCCCTGAAAAGCAAGAACGACTGCGGCATAGGCGAGTTCCTCGACCTTAAAATGCTCGCCGACTGGTGCAAAAAAACAGGATTACAGATAATACAGATCCTCCCTATCAACGACACCCGCACCGACGGATCATGGGATAACTCCTATCCTTATAAAGCCATCTCGACAAAAGCTCTGCATCCTATCTATCTCAGCCTCGACAAAATGGGACAATTAGTCGACGAAAACGACAGAAAATATTTCAACCAACAAAAGGAAATATTAAACTCCAAAGACTTCGTCGATTATCCTGAAGTGATGAAAATCAAAGAAGAATACTTCAAGAAAATATTTCATCAGACATGGAACGACATTAAAGAATGTGAAGATTATAAAATATTCTTCAACGAAAATAAAGACTGGCTCGTGCCATACGCATCTTTCTGTAGTCAACGAGACTACAAGACTACGAGACTACAAGTAGAGACGCAGAGTCGCAAAGTCGCAAAGTCGCAAAGTTCAGTGTCAATGTCAGAGTCAGTGTCAATGTCAGAGCCTGAGTTCTCTTACTTCCTCCAATATCATCTCGACAAGCAACTCAAAGAAACCGTCGATTATCTTCATGAAAAAGGCATTGCTTTGAAAGGCGACATTCCTATCGGCATAGGGAGAGACAGCGTTGAAGCTTATACAAATCCTGAACTTTTCAACTTAGACTGTCAGGCCGGCGCTCCGCCCGACGCCTTCGCCACCGAAGGTCAGAACTGGGGATTCCCGACTTATAACTGGGAAGCGATGGCGAAAGACGACTACAAATGGTGGCGCGAACGACTCGCTCACATGAGCCGCTACTTCGACGCCTACCGCATCGACCACATACTCGGATTCTTCCGGATATGGGAAATACCGATAGA
>JAZOCI010000020.1:0-21996 GCA_045596465.1 Bacteroidales bacterium
AATGTGTTACCTTTACCAGGTTTTACGTGTTGGAAATCAACGCAGAAATAAAGTTTTCCGTTGAAACGGATACATGTTCCTTTTTTAATGTCTTGTGAGTTAATCATATTGCTTTAATATAAATTGTTATTTTCTTCTTAATGCCTACAAAGATACAAAAAAAAGTATTGAAACAAACAATACCTAATCAAATTAATACAATATCTTTCAGAAGATTCGTGCCGGAAACTCTGTTAATATTTCTTAACAAAATTGTCTTGGAATATACGAGTTCGTTTCTTAAAGAATCGGCATCGACCTTGACGTATAAAATGCCTTTTGTGATTCTTAAATCCAAGGTGTGCGCCGCGATAAATCCTCCGACAACGCTTTTCCACGACTCTATTATCTTCATCTCGTCGAGACAGTTTTCTCTGTTGTGACTTTTATAGAACTCGTTTATCAGTTCTGCCAATGTGTAGCCGTCTTCATTCATCGTCCAAAGAAATTACTCCGTTATTAACCTTAAAAATTTTATGATTCACAATAGTGTTATCCATCAGATATTTTATCCTTTGTCGTTGAGTATCTGTGATAAATACTTGTCCAAAATGATCATTGCCGACGAGTTTTACCAACTGCGTCACTCTGTTGTCGTCCAATTTGTCGAAAATGTCGTCTAAAAGCAGTATCGGCTTGTGACCTATTTTCTTGTAATTGAAATCGAATTGCGCAAGTTTTATTGCCACGACAAATGACTTCTGCTGCCCCTGCGAGGCGAATTGTTTGACAGAATGTCCGTCAATCAAAAATATCAGGTCGTCTTTATGTATGCCGATGTTTGTGTATGTGCTAAATCTGTCGTGCTCAAGGCTTTCCGCTAATAATTGTCTGTATTTTTTTTCGTTAAGCGCTGAATTGTATTCTATCGCGACTTTCTCATTAGTCCCGGAAACTATCTCGTAATATTTTTGAAAAACAGGAAGAAATTCTTCAATGAAGAGTGTTCTTTTCTCGTTAATCGGAGTGGCGTTTTGAACGAGTTGCTCGTTCCACATCTCAAGCAGTGTCTGATCCCAAAATCTGTTTTCTGAAAAGAATTTCAACTGTTTATTCCTTTGTTGCAAAGCTTTGTTATAATTCAGCAGACAGCTTAGATATGATGCATCGAATTGCGATATTACTCCGTCGATGAACTTACGTCTCAACTCACTTCCATTGTTAATCAAGTCGTTGTCGTATGGAGAAATCATCACGAGCGGGACTTTACCGATATGATCTGCGAGACGTTCATATTCTTTCTTGTCGCATTTGAAAGATTTCTTCGATACGTTTTTTTGAACACACGAAATCGTGTGAAGTTCTTCATTATCAAAATGAAAATTGCCGTGAATGGAGAAGAAGTCTTCTCCATGCTTGATATTTTGCTTGTCGGTTAATGTGAAATAACTTTTGCAAAAAGCGAGATAATATATCGAATCTAAGACATTGGTCTTGCCTGCAGCATTCAGTCCGACGAAACAGTTGATCTTTTCCGATAACAACAAATCAGCCGACTGGCAATTCTTAAAATTGTTTAACTTTAATTCTTGAAGATACATTATTTCTTAATGTTTTTTAAAGCTGTCCAAATTTGCTGTTATAGTGATGTAATTAGGAGAGCCGTGAATGTGCATCTCTGAGCGTGAATAACTTATGTTGAATTTATACACGTTGATCGCGACGCCGTAAGATAAGCCGACAGCTCCTTTCTTTGTTGGAGACTTCAGGTTTTGACGTAATCCGTAATTATATCCGAGACGCAAACTGATATTCTTGCCGAGATTAAGTTCTCCGGCCAGAACGACATGACTGAACAAATTTTTCGCAAATTTATCCATCTTGCTTTTCTCTTTCATTGTTCCTGTCATCGGATCGTAATTATTCTCTAAATCAAGCGGATCGTCATAACTCAAATCCCATTTCTGAATATTGTCGTAGACCACAATGAAAGTCAAAGGCAGATGTTCCAATTTCTTTGAAGCTCCGGCTTGCATCTTAAAAGGAAGTTTGTTCCTAAATCCTTGATAATTATTGTGAAGCTCAGAGCCTATATTGCGAGCTACAAGAGAAAAGACCCAATTTTTTTTGGTGATATAAGTTCCTGCGACATCAACGGCGATGGCAAATGAAGAGTTGTTCTCGTACTGAATTCCAGCGAATTTCAAATTCGCGCCGATGCTGAGTTTGTCATTGAGCTGACGTCCCCAACCGATGTTGACATTATAATCAGATACGGAAAACATTGTTTCTTCCTGAATGCCAACTTCATTGGAATAATAGAAATCGCCATAATCGTGATATTCAACGGTCGCCGCAAAACTTCCGATTTTATTAAAACTTCTTCCGTATCTTATACTTCCCAAATTTATGTCGTTGTAATAATCGACGTATGAAAGCGACAATGAATTATTGATACTTGGACTTATGAGAGAAGGGTTTGCTGTAACTAATTGAATATCGGAATCATAAATAGGAACCATCACTCCGCCTAAGGCCGCAACTCTCGAAGAACTCGTCATATTCAAAAAACTATATGTACCATCTTTTTGTTGTGCAGAAACATTAACAAATAATATTAGAAATATTAGTGAAAGTATATACAGTTTTTTGCTCATGACTCAACTTTTTTTCTGTAACGAAAATTTTACTTAAATATTATTAAGAATCCAACAAACCTATACCTTTTTTAACAATTGCGTTTTCTTCGGTAAGTTTCTTTAAGATTCTGTCTAAAATTCCATTAACAAAAATCTTGCTCTTTGGAGTGCTGAAATATTTTGAAATTTCAATGTATTCATTCATAGTGACTTTCACAGGAATGTAAGGGAAACACAAAAATTCTGTGAGAGCTAATTTCAAGATAATCATGTCCATAACGCAAACGCGTTCTTTTTCCCAGTTTGAAGTGTTTGCACCGACGAGCTTGCCGTATTCGTCGTCATGTTTAAGGACTAGACGGAACAAGTTTTTAACAAATTCCTTGTCTTCATTGACGGCATCTTTCTCGGTCTTATAGATTGTAGGAAGCAAAGAAAATTCATCGAACGAAGCTTTCATGTCGGATAAGAATCTTACCAACATCGATGAAACCAAGTGGTAATCATCGACAAAGAAAATACTTTTCTCTTCATAGAAATCTTGAAGCAGGTCTAATTCTGCGAAATACTCGTTAATCATCTTAACGATGAATTTCTTGTCGTGATCGAAGTTGTTGACAGAATTCGACATATAGTCTTTATATTCTTGAGTGTCACGCATCATATTGTAATAATTCCTCACAATATCTTGATGGTCAGCCCAATTGATTTTCAATCTCTCTTCATCTTTGCGAAGGTCTCTGTTGATTTCCAAAGCGTTTAGGACTTTGTTCTCGACGTAGCGCATGTTCGGGTTCAAATCTTCTTGTGTAGGGAA
The DNA here is from genome assembly GCA_045596465.1 of Bacteroidales bacterium. Lineage (GTDB taxonomy): Bacteria > Bacteroidota > Bacteroidia > Bacteroidales > F082 > Limimorpha. The sequence continues at coordinate 3,436 of JAZOCI010000020.1, forward strand.
GTTCTTGCGTTTGTTCTCTTCTATCCTATTCTCTGCAAAACGTTTAGTTTCAACGAGAAAAGAAAGCTGCCAAACAAACAAATCTTTCATTTTGTCGATGCTTTCGAGCAAATGCTTCACTCCGTTTTCAACGATATCTTCACCTGATCCTAAATAAGCATAAACTGCTTGCAAAACTTTAACTCTTAAAAACCTTCTGTTAATCATAAAAATAACCTTTATAACTTTTATACTTTATAACTTTTATACTTTCACACTCTACACCTTTCAATTTTTCCTCAGAGCCCTAAAAAAGAAATTCACGTCTTTCGACAACGAATAATCGCGGGCATACATGAGATTCAATTGTTCTTTTTCTTCTTCGCTAAGACCCATTCTACTCATGTGTAATGATGGGTCGAATATTCCTTTCTTGATTTTAGGAAGCTTAAGTCGTTCTGAATCATTAACTTCGCAGTAACCTATCCAGGAATATTTTCCGAATAAGACTTTGAAACAACTTTTCAGGAAATAGAACGGTTTGTTTATGAAGAAGATTAAGAATATCCAGAATATGATTCCGAACAATGAGGAAACTATGTCGAAAAGACGTTTTTTCCTTTTGTTGGAATTTGTGCTAATTGTCTTTATATCAATTGTATATAAATCGCCTCTTGTGTTGATGGAATTGCTGCCGATGATTGAAAGCGTGTCTTCCGGCGCGATTTTATAATCCAAAGACGAATGCCATTCTTCCATCTTGTCGATGATGACTTGATGAGAAATATCTTTAGAACAGAAAATGATTTCGTTTATTTTGTAGATTTCGATGATATCCGGAACTTGATGTATGTTACCTAAATAGTTGTCAGGCAAGTTCTTATCATCAGAAGGAGATACCAAACCGATGAAATCCGGCTTTATTGAAGTGCTTTGCAGAAGCTGCTGGACTCTGTTTGTTTCGCTTTGTTCTCCGATGACGAGGAAACGTTTTTTTGCATTCTTACCGTATTGGAAATTAGGACGATTGAAGAGATAGCCTATCCAGCGAGTGAAACTCATTTCCGCGGAAACCCAAATCATTCCAAGTAATATCAAAGCTCTTGAAAATCTTAGGTTTTCAGGAAGTAATGCGTATAAAATCAATATTATTAAACTTCCGAAGAACACACCTCCGATAGCAGGAGATATTTTATATGGCTTGTCGTAAGCTCCTGAAAAATAAGATGTTGCGAGCCATATTAAAAGATATATCGGCAGAATTATCGCAAACAATGTTGATGGATAAGAGCCTGAGCCGTCATAAATCATCGCGTTTCCCCAGAAGTAACTTATCGTGGCAAGGCCGGCATAACCTAAAATCGTATCTAACAGAGGCTGAACAGCTTTGCTAAAAAATTGCGACAGCAACGCGAGGAAAGCCTTGAAATAAATCGCGATGTTTATGAAGAACGAGAATGTATTAGCTCCTTTGTTGGCAAAATGTTTTTTGACGAAAATCTCCATTGCTTTATAGAAAACCAGGACATAATTGACACTTGTTTTCTTTGTGCTTTCCCCTTTATAATGAATGATTCTTGTCTTTGGATAATAATAGTTTTTGTAACCTGCGAGCGTGATTCTGTATGAAAGGTCGATGTCTTCGCCATACATGAAGAAAGTCTCGTCTAAGAGTCCGCATTTGTTTAATGTTTCGCGACGCATCAACATGAAAGCTCCTGCTAAGATTTCGACTTCGTTAATCTCTTCATTATCAAGATGTCCCATATAATAACGCGCAAAACGTTTCGAATGAGGGAAGAGCTTTGTCAAGCCGAACATTTTGTAGAATGCCGTTGATGGCGTAGGGAGTCCGCGCTTGGATTCAGGAAGAAATCTACCTTTGCCATCTACCATCTTGACGCCTAATCCGCCGGCATCGGGATGCGAATCCATGAACTCAATAGTCTTTGTGAAGGTGTCGTCTTCAACGACAGTATCGGGATTTAGAAGAAGAACGTATTCGCCTGTCGAGATTCTAATCGCTTGATTATTAGCTCGACTGAAACCGACATTTTCTTTGTTTGCTATGACTTTTACTTCAGGAAATTTTTCTGCAAGCATTTTCAGAGAGCCGTCAACGGAATTGTTATCGACAACGTAAACCTCGGCTTCAATATTAGCGATTGCCTTTCTCACCGAGAAAAGACATTGTTCGAGGAAATGCTCGACATTATAATTTACTATGACTATTGATAATTTCATGAACCAAATTAAGTTGCAAAAATAATGAATTTTCCTACTGAAAACGACTTGTAGAATATTTTTTTTTATTGTTTAAAATTGTTTAAAAATTACTCATAAAATCTTATTTTTGCATAAAAAAGTATTGAATGGAAAAAATGACAAAAACACTTCGTTTTGGCTTGATGCTTAACAGTTTATTTGTTGAACAATGGCAGTATGACACCATCAAGAACTTGATGGATAACGGAGTGAAATTGTCGTTGATAATCCAAAATAATGAGCAGACTCCTCCTCCATCGTTCTTAAAAAAAATTAAGAATTATCCTTACAAGAGATTGGCTTTTAGAGTTTGGAACAGGTTTATATTTAAGCCCCAAAGCAAGTATCGTGTTGATTCGACGTTACTTACGCAAGATGTTCGGACAATTTTATGTACTCCTATAATCAAAGGAATATCTACATATTTTGAAGATGGTGACATTCAAGAGATTAAGAATCATGATTTAGATTTCATTCTTCGTTTTGGATTCAATATCGTCAGAGGTGAGATTTTAAATTCTGCAAAATACGGAATCTGGTCGTATCATCATGACGATGAGAGAGTTGTGAGAGGCGGGCCTCCTGGATTCTGGGAATTCATGAAAAAGATTCCTAACAATGGCGTTATCTTACAACGACTTACGAACAGTTTGGATAAAGGCTTTATATTGAAAAGATTGAACTTTAAGACAATACTTCATAGCTATAAAGCTAATCTTGACCAAATTTATTTTGGTAGCGTCTCAATGCCATTGCAAGTGTGTAAAGAATTGATTAACAATGGATATTTGAAAGAAGAATTGTCCGATTCAAAAGCTCCGATTTTACATCCTCCCAAGAATTTCATGATGCTTCTTTATTTCATAAAGTCTATTTACAGGAGGATTGCATTTCATGTCAATGATTTGTTTCGACAGGAAGATTGGAATGTCGGATATTGCAATTGTAATGTTAAAGAATTTTTAGATACTAAGGAGAAGGAAAATCTTAAAATTTATTGGCTTAAGAAACCGAGAAAGAATTGTTATTTTGCAGATCCTTTCGTTATAAAGACTGAAAAAGATACATATATTTTCTTTGAATGGTATTCATATTCAAGTGGTAAAGCTGATTTGGCTGTCACGTTGAAATCTGAGAACTTTAATATTTATCATAAGATTACAGATTTTAAAGAGCATCGTTCGTATCCTTACATATTTGAATATGACGATGTTATATATTGTCTGCCGGAAGCTAATCAGACAAATAAACTCGTTCTTTATCGCTTTGATGAAAACAAGCTGACATTAGAAGAAGATTGTGTTTTGTTGGAAGGCTTCCCTATCGTTGATGCGACTTTGTATCATCATGATAATAAATGGTTTATCTTTTGGGTAAATCAGAAAAGATCGCATACGCATTTGGAGATTTATCACTCCGACAATTTGAAAGGTACGTATTTGCCTCACGACAACAATCCTGTCATGATAGATTGTGCCAAAGCTCGTCCTGCAGGAAAATTCATTGATTATCAAGGAAAGACGATACGTCCGTCACAGAATTGTACGGAACATTACGGACAATCTATTACTCTTGAAGAAATTGAAACATTGAGCGACAAATCGTTTTCAACGAAATATTATGACGAGATTTTGCCAATAAAAAACAGCGATTATAACAAAGGAATCCACACTATAAATTATGCTGACGGCATCACTGTTTTTGATGGGAAGCGATTTGTTTTTACTATTTCTGGATTTAAACAACAACTTAAACAAAAGATATATAAATAAATGATTAAGAAGATTTTTGGAACATTTGGTACGCGACTTTTAAACGCAATGGTTGGCTTTGTCACTTTGTGGTTTGGCACCAATTTCCTTGGCAAGGAAGCATGGGGAATCGGCGCGACAGTCTTAGTTGATGTTTCGTTACTTCTTATCGTGGTTGAATTGCTTTCAGGCAGTGGCTTGATTTATTTCACACCGAGAAAATCATTCTCGACAATTTACAAATTGTCTCACATCTGGATTTTCTTAACAGTGTCTGTTATGAGCTTGATTTTATATTTGTTATATGATTTCTCACCCAAAATATACCATAGTTTCATTCCAGAAGGTTACGGCATACATATAATAATTATGATTTTTCTTTACAGTTTTCATAATTTTAACATGAACGTCCTTTTGGGTAAGGAACGCGTTGGAGCTCAGAACTTCTTGTTTATCACACAATTCATGACCCAGATGTTATCAATGATAATCAATATTTTTGTATTTGACATTCGTAATGCTGACGCATTCGTCTATTCTTTGATAACAGGATATTTTGTCGCTAACATATTAGGATTCATATTCTTACTCAAATATCATAGAGAACCGAAAGATGGAATTCAAACTCAAAAGTCGGACTCATTGTTTCATACAGCTAAGGAAATGCTTAATTTTGGAAGTATGATTCAACTTTCTACATTAGTGACTATGATTAACAGGAGGATAAGTTATATAGTGATAAAGAATGTGTTTGGTGACGGAGAAGTTGGTGTTTACACTTCCGGAACTCAGGTTTCTGAAGCTACCAAGCTGATTGGTAACAGTATAGCATTAGTTCAGTTTTCATCTATCAGTAATATGAATGATGTCGAGAAAGCTGAGAAAATCACAATCACATTTTTGAAATTAGCTGTGATTTTAACTGCTATCTGTGTGATTGCCATTTGTTTAATACCTAAATCGGTATATGAATGGATATTTACTCCTGAGTTTTCAGAGATTAAAGATGTATTGGTTTGCTTAAGTCCGGGAATGGTTTTCATGGCAGCCAACATGGTTTTCAGTCATTATTTTTCAGGCGTTAATCTCCCGAAACACAATCTTTACGGATCCTTGGTCGGTCTTGCTATCACAATACCTTCAATATTCATTTTAATACCTAATTTCAATATTATTGGAGCGGCGGTTTCGGTTTCTATAACTTATTTAGGTACAATACTTTATCAATGGATTATATTTAAAAAAATCAATAAAACAAAAACAAAGGAACTTGTCCCTACGTTAAATGATTTCAGGACTTTGATAGAAAGTGTGAAGTCACAGTTTTTAAATAAAAGTTAATAATTTTTAAAATTTATGATTATGAATATTTTTTCACAAATCAATTTCGTCGAGATATTAAGTTCGTTCATCGTACTTTTTGTTATCATAGACGTAACAGGTTCAATACCAATTTTCTTAAGTCTCAAAAGTGGCGATAAGAGTATAAAGGCAGGACAGTCTTGTTTGATAGCCTTGTTGATGTTCGTGGTGTTCTTCTATGCCGGAGATTGGCTTTTGGAATTATTCAGCATCGATGTCGCTTCATTTGCTGTTGCCGGTTCCTTTGTTATTTTCATCTTGGCTTTGGAAATGGTTCTCGGCTTCGATATCATAAAGTATGATAGTCAAGGTTCTAACGTCTCTATCGTGCCTGTCGCATTCCCTCTTCTGGCCGGACCAGGAGCTTTGACAGCGCTTCTTTCATTACGCGCCGACTATTCTGTCGTTAACATCATGATAGGATTGTTGCTCAACTTATTACTCGCATTCATCGTGATTAAGTTTGTTGGTAAGATTGAAAAATGGTTGGGGAAAGATATTATCTTTATCTTACGTAAATTCTTTGGAGTCATATTGTTGGCATTAGCAGTTAAGCTTTTTGCAAGCAATCTTTCTATTGTGATAGCAACTTTAAAGTAATATGAATCATACATTATTGACGGTAATAGGTTTTTCTATAATATTCATAATGACGGCTTTAGGTTCGTCCTTGGTTTTCTTTTTCAGGAATGATATAAGTAAGAAAGTCAATTCGTTTCTATTAGGATTGGCGGGTGGCATCATGGTGGCGGCTTCAATCTGGTCGCTTATAATGCCATCTATAGAGATGTCGGAAGTGACTTTTGGGAAATTTGCTTGGTTTCCGGCCGCGGCGAGTATTATGTCAGGTGGCTTGGCTTTAGCATTATTGGATAAAATAGTGCCTCACATTCACAATGGCACGCATCAGGAAGAAGGTCCGAAGTCGCATTTCTCAAAGTCGATGAAGTTGTTTTTCGCAGTCACTTTGCACAACATACCGGAAGGTTTGGCTGTAGGTTTCGCCTTTGGTGCCGCAGCTGTAGCTGGAGAGTCTGCCGCTTATATCTCGGCTTTGGGACTTGCCATAGGTATTGGTATTCAGAATTTTCCTGAAGGCGCAGCCATTTCTCTGCCGATGAAACAAGTGACGGGAAGTAGCAAGAGAGCCTTTCTTTTCGGCATGGGAAGCGGTGTCGTAGAGCCAATATCTGCGATAATAGGATTTTTCCTCGCTTCGCATCTGATAGTTTTGCAACCATGGCTTCTAGCCTTCTCCGCTGGCGCGATGTTGTTTGTCGTGGCAGAAGACCTGATACCAGACGCCAATATAAGCGAAAATCCCCATAACGGAACATGGGGATTTATGTTTGGATTTATTATTATGATGATCTTAGATGTCGCACTCGGTTGATGTTATAAGATCGTTGTGATAAACTCTTTCATCTCTTTCTCTTTCATCTCCGCACACTCGAACAATTTCCATTGAGCCTTAGTGCGGACGAGATTGTGTTCCGGATATTGTATTTTATAATAGGTGTCACCATTGATATAATCAGCCAAGAATCTAACAGTCTGCATATAAGGGAACAACTTCGCAGCGTATGGCAGATTTTCTCTTTCAATAGGAAGTAAAAACGACTTAGTTCCTTCCAAATAACCTTTGGTGAAAGCCTTGAAAATCTCCATGTTGAAATCGATGTTGTTGAGATTCTTGTCGTCTTCAGCGCCAGTATTAGCGGCAGAACGCAAGAAATCGCCGAAGTCGGAGAAAATGAAACTCGGCATAACTGTATCTAAATCAATAACACATAACACATTTCCTTCTTTGTCGAAAAGCATGTTATTGACTTTAGTATCGCAGTGACAGATACGCTTTGGCAACTTACCTTCACGATGTAGTTGTTCACCGAGACACATAGCCTCAGCTCTTTTCTCAATCTCGTCAAGATAATATTTAACTTCTTTCACACGACCGACGGCGTCTTTTTCGACAGCCTCTTTCAATTGTGAAAGACGTAACTCTATGTTATGAAAACTCGGTATGGTCTCACCTAAGTTCTCTTCAATATCAGAAAGCATCGACTGAAATTCACCGAAAGCGAGACCTGCAGTATATGAATATTCTGGAGTGACAGCTTGATATGTAAATGAGTCATTGATAAATACCATCAGACGCCAATATTTCTCTCCGTCAAAATAATAATTCTTATCGTCTTTTGTCTTAATAAAATTTAACACTTTACGTTCTATGTCGGTTTCATTATTATTTATCAACTTCTTACGAATATGATTTGTCACTTTTTCGATATTATCCTGAAGCATATCAACATCTTGAAAGATAGCATTGTTGATACGCTGCAACACATATTTAGGATTATCTTTTCCTTCCACATAGACTTTATATGTGTCATTAATAAGACCTTCACCGAGAGGCTTCACATCATTGATGTCATGATTGATATTAAATTTTGATACAATGTTTCTTAAATTTTCCATATCCATTTTTTTTTTGTAAAAATAAATAATTAAACAATACAACTTGATACGAATAAAATTATTATTTTTACAAGCAAATAAAAATATATCAGAAATATGATGAGGAAACATTTGTTCATTATTCTAATGCTTGTCGCAAGTATCTTTGTTTCAAGCTGTTCGTCAGATGTAAAGTCTGATCGCAATTATGTCGTTAAAGATAATATGATAATTTTTACGGAGCCGGAGCGTGTTGAAGGACAGAAAAGCGTTTTACAGTTTGCCGTAGATCCTATTCCTGTGGTGAGAATGGGATTTATCGGTTTAGGAATGCGTGGCGCTGATGCCGTAAATCGTATCTCTAATATAGAAGGTGTTGAGTTTAAAGCATTATGCGACTTGTTGCCTGAGCGTGTAAAATCGGTGCAAGAATGGGTTATCAAGGGCAAGAACCTGCCAGAATGCGCAGAATATAGCGGAGAAGAAGGTTGGAAGGAACTCTGCGAACGCGACGATATAGACCTTGTTTATATATGTACCGACTGGGACACTCACGTCCCGATGGCGGTTTACGCGATGCAACATGGTAAGCATGTAGCTGTTGAAGTGCCAGCAGCGACAAGCGTTAAGGAATGTTGGCAGCTCGTTGATGTGGCGGAACAGACACAACGTCACTGCATGATGCTCGAAAACTGCTGCTACGACTTCTTCGAATTGACTTGCCTCAACATGGCTCAACAAGGACTCTTCGGCGAAGTGATTCATGCTCAAGGTGCATACATTCATAACTTGGAACCTTTTTGGCAACATTATCAAGGTAACTGGCGTTTAGAATTTAACCAAGATCATGCAGGCGATGTCTATGCAACTCACGGATTAGGTCCCGTCTGTCAAGTCTTAGACATTCATCGCGGTGACAAAATGGATTATCTCGTCTCAATGTCAACACCTTCTGTTAATGGTCTGAAGATAGCAAAAGAACAAATGGATGCAGAGACTTTTGCTAACGGCGATATGACATCGACATTGATAAAGACTAACAAAGGAAAGACCATCTTAATTCAACATAACGTTTATACTCCACGTCCTTACGACAGATTGTATCAACTTACAGGAACTGAAGGTTTTGCTAACAAATATCCTATCGAAGGTTTTACTTTGAAAGAAGAGAATATTCCTTCTGATGTCATTCCAGATCATGAGAAGTTAGATGAACATGGTTTTGTATCTAATGAAGTAAGAGACTCTTTGATGATAGCTTATAAACATCCTATCGCAAAAGACATCGAAGAAAAAGCTAAGCAGGTCGGTGGTCATGGTGGCATGGATTTCATCATGGATTATCGTCTGATCTATTGCCTGCAAAACGGACTTCCTTTAGATCAAGACGTTTATGACGCTGCTGAATGGTCGTGCCTCGGTGAGTTGACAGCAGCATCTATCGAAAACAACGGAATGCCTGTCAAGTTCCCTGACTTCACTCGCGGCGACTGGAATAAAGTGAAAGGTTATAAACACGCGGTGAAATAATTCTAATTCATAATTCATAATGCATAATTCATAATTAAATTATAAATATTTTAAATCAAATTAATAACTAATTGCTGATAGCTGATGGCTGACAGCTAAAAAAAATAACGCTATGAATAAGAAATTTTCATGTCCTATTTGCGGTTATGTTCATGAAGGTGAAACCGCTCCTGAAAGATGTCCTCAATGTAAACAAGTAGTTCAATGGAACGTCCTTGAAGAAGGAGCTGCTTTGAACTTCGTAACAGAACACGTTATCGGTATCGCTAAAGGTACTGGCGACGATATGATTAAAGACCTCAACGCTCACTTCATGGGTGAAGCTACAGAAGTCGGAATGTATTTGGCGATGAGCCGTCAAGCCGACCGTGAAGGTTATCCTGAAATCGCTGAGGCTTTCAAACGTTACGCTTGGGAAGAAGCTGAACACTGTGCTAAATTCGCTGAGTTGTTAGGCGACGTCGTTTGGGATACCAAGACAAATCTTGAAAAACGTATGCAAGCTGAATGTGGCGCTTGTGAAGACAAGATGCGCATCGCTCGTATCGCTAAAGAACGTAACTTCGACGCTATCCACGACACAGTTCACGAGATGGCAAAAGATGAAGCTCGCCACGGCAAAGGCTTCGAAGGTTTATTCAACAGATACTTTAAGAAGTAAGAAAAAAAGCGACTCAATCGAGTCGCTTTTTTCATTTAATCAATTCTGATTTCGTCTATCATAATCCAGGCATTCTCGCCTGCATAATCGTGCCATTCTGGCAACTTACCGTAATTCTTGACTTTGACTTTTATAAATCTCACTCCTTTGACATCAACGGTAGCTCTTGCATTGTCGCGGCGTCTTATCTCCATAGAATCGTATTTGTAAACAGGGAAATATGCTTTCACCGTCTCTGTAAATGTCTGTCCGTCTGTCGATACAGAGACTTCGACATCTTCTGGAATCAAGACCCAGTCGTTAGGACAGATGCCGCAACCTACAAACAAATGATGAATGTCGGTGGCTTGCGAAAGTTCTATGGTGAACTCGGCGTCATTACCATAGAAACCAAGCCAGCCTTCTCCCCAATTACCGGCGATACCTTTCTTGCCGTCCATTAAAACTCTCTCGTGGTCTCTTGAATAATTCTTGTGTGGCGACTCAACGAATTCGGTACTAACGATGATAAGTCTTTCGTAATATTTCTTCGCTGTGAACGATGCCATTTTCTTTCCATCATAAGCCTTGGCTTTGACAGTTGTTGACGCATCGATGCTGAAAGGTTTTGTATATAATTTTGATTTTTGAGTTGGCTCACTGCCGTCTAAAGTGTAGTAAATTTTAGCCTTAGCATCTGCGCAGCTAATTGTCACATTCATCTTCTTGTCGAAACGTTCCAAGTCTGTGGTAATCTCCGGCGTTGCGACCTGCGAGAAATCTTCAACGACATTTTGCTGATATAATTTGTCTTCTTTTATGTCGTTTGCATTGAAAGGACGTAATCTTATCTTGTATTCGTAATTTTCATTCTTGATGAGATATTTGTCGAGTGCGCCTGGACCACATGTCGCAGTTCCAACAGGAGCTTGTTTGTAGTCGATGTTAACAGTCCAATAGTCAGCGAGTTCCATCTGATTGATTCTCTCTGCAACAGAAAGGTTGTCGTCAGAGTATTGATAAATGCTGAAGTTGAAACCTTCGTCGCTTGTCACAAACAGACCATTGCCATTATCATTGACGAAGGCAACCCAACGGGTATCGCTGTGGTTTCCATTGTCTTGCGGCTCTTCGTGCAACTCGAACAAGTCTTTTGCATTTCTTTTATAAACGTTGATCTTACCTGAAGAATTTCTGTCAGGATAGTTTTCTGTGTCCTTGCCAAAAAATCTCACCTTATCATATTGTAATGGCATAAGAAGTTGCGTTCCAATCTTAGGAAATGTCGTAACGATTTGATTAGGTTGAATATTATTTGAAATTACGACATCACCGAAACCATTTATCTCGAAGATCTGTTCTGTCGTGAGAATGACTTCACCGTTATTGTTGACAAATTCTAAGACTGATTTGATTGATACATGAGAGTTATCGATTTTATCAGCTTTAAGATATACGGGTTTTATCATCAATTCGTTCAAGTTGGCGTTCAACCATTTAGGAAGAGCGTTGTGATCGACGTCGTCGTTGAGAGTCGGGGCGCGCCAGAAATTAGGTTTCATATCTCCTGCCAATAACTCTTCTTCTTTGTAAATGAACGATGTAGGAAGTCCTTTTTCTTTGTTGACGACAAATGTAAAATCGTCGTTTATGATGGTGATATTGTCGTCGTTTTCATCAAGATTGACTTCAGGTATATTGCTCAAAGGAGCTCCGCTTGAGGATTTAAGATTTAATTTAAACACTTCGTAAGCGATTTCTGTTCCAGGTTTGAGAAGTTTATGATGATTTTTCTCTCTGAAAGAAAATTCGACGAAACATTCATCTTTGTGGTTCAATCTTGTCTTTGGAATCATAACAGGAACTCTTACAGACGATTGCGGCAAGACATTTAGATTTAACTTTTCTGTCTTGATGATTCTACTGTTGCTGTAAATCGTCACCGTGAGTTCGAATTCGCTTAACTTTCTGAAGAAGAAATTGTTTTTCACTTCAAAGATTCCTTTGTTGATGTCAACAGGAACGACGCTGATGTTCTGATAAATCTTCTTCACTTCTTCCAAATGATGATGCGGAATTCTGTCGCTGGTAACCAATCCGTTACAGCAGAAGCTGTCGTCATTTCCAATACCTTCGAGCTCGCCGAGGTCGCCGCCTGCCGCATACCATTTCACGCCTTTTTCTTTATCGACTTGAATGATTGACTGGTCGCACCAATCCCAGATGCAGCCACCTTGCAGCTGATCATACTTGTTGATAATGTCCCAGTAATCTTGCATTCCGCCGCAACTGTTACCCATGGCATGAAGATATTCCACCATGATGAAAGGACGTTTGAGCGAATCCATCTCGTTTTCAATGAATTGTTCCAAATAACTCTGACTCGAATACATGATACCGATAATGTCATTATTATAATCATACATCGAGCGTTCGTTGATGACAGGGCGTGTGTTGTCGTATGCCTTCACCATATCGTAAGCTTCATACATACAAACGCCGTTGCCGCATTCGTTGCCGAGCGACCATATAATGATGGAAGGATGATTCTTGTCTCTGCCAATCATGTTGTTACATCTGTATTTGAAAGCTCCTATCCAACGTTCGTCTTTAGCCAAACTCTCCTTCTCGTAGCCCTGAGCATGTGACTCGTTATTAGCTTCGTCGATGACATATAAACCATATTTGTCGCACAACTCATACCAATAGATGTCATTAGGATAATGTGAAGTACGAACAGTGTTGATATTATTTTGTAACATAAGTTTTATGTCTTTCTCCATCATCTCACGACTGACGCATTGACCGGTATATCCATCGTGGTCGTGACGATTCACACCTTTTATTAATATAGGCTTGCCGTTTACCAACAGCTGTCCGTCCTTAACTTCAGTAGTTCTGAAACCTACTTTAGAACCGACCACTTCAATGACATTACCTTTCTTATCTTTAAGACGAATCGTCATGTCGTAAAGATTTGGTTTCTCTGCCGACCAAGCATCGACTTTATCAATTATCTCTTTAAAATGAACTGTAGAAATACCATCTCGTTTCTGATTTTCAAGAAGTTCTTGTTTCGTTATCTCTTTTGTAAATAATTTTTCGATATGATTTTTCGAATCTTCATCATTTGTCAAAGCAATCTCGACATTTAATTTAGATGGTACCTTTTTACCATAATTAATATCTATAGAAATATCAAACACACCTTTTTTATAATTGCTGTCCAAACCAGCTTTTACGAAGAAATCGTATATGTTGGTCTCTGGTTTTGAATAGATTATAACGTCGCGAGTGATACCGCTCATACGCCAATAGTCCTGACATTCGAGATAAGAGCCGTCAGAAAAACGATAAGCCTCGACAGCCAATTTGTTTTCACCTTTTTTCAAATATGGAGTGATGTCGAACTCGGCAGGCGTCTTTGAATCTTCAGAATAACCGACAAATTTGCCATTAATCCAAAGATACATAGCAGATTTTATAGCGCCGAAGTTGATATATACATTTCTGCCTTTCCAATCTGAAGGCACATCAAACTCATGTACATAACATCCTACAGGATTATATTCCGTTGGAGCATACGGCTGGTTTGATGGAAATTCGTTTGTCTGGTTCACGTAGACCGGAATGCCGTAACCATTTAATTCCCAGTTACCTGGCACAGGAATGCTTCCCCATGATGCGACATCGTAATTTTCAGCGTAGAAGCCCTGAGGCTTGTCGGCAGGTTTCTCAACCCAATGGAATTTCCAGTTGCCGTTCAAACACCGATAGTAAGGCGACTGTCTGTATTCGAGATTGCTGATTCCTTCTTCATCTTGATAAGGAATGACATTGGTTCGAGGTGCGACTTTATTTACGGCGAAAACGGAGACATCGTTCCACCAGTCGGCGATTTCTTGCGCATTGACATTAAATGCTAATGTCATGATAATAAACAAAATAATTGATCTTGTCTTCATGAAATATTTGATTTTAATTATTTTTTTCAGACTTAATGACGATTCAAAAAACATCGCGAAGATAATAATTTTTTCGCAGAAAACGAAATTAATAATTCTGATAATTATGACGATTTAAGACGGATTTTTCGGAATAAAATATTATCTTTGCGCTTCAACTTAAGTGTATTCTTATGAAGAAATTAGTCAAACTTTTTTTGTTGTCATCAGTTTTGATATTAACATTTTCGTCATGCGAAAAAGGCTGTATCTGCAGAAACATCGACACCGGCGCATCGGAAGAATTGTTCGGCGTATATTCCAAAAAAGACTGCGAGAGTTATACGGAATATTACCAGACAGTGTCCAAAGCCGAAAATGTTGAATGTCACATGGAATGGAGATAATTTAGAAAAATAATTCGTTATGAATAAGGAAGAAGCAAGAACCAGAATTGCTGAGCTGAGCAAAGTTATTGAAAATCATAATTATAATTATTACATCTTAGCGAATCCTACGATAAGCGATTACGGCTTCGACATGTTGCTCAACGAACTTATCGCGCTCGAACAGCAGTTTCCTGATTTGCTTCTCCCCGACTCTCCTACCCAACGCGTCGGCGGTAACATCACCAAGGAATTTCAGACTGTGAAACATCGTTATCCGATGTTGTCACTTTCTAATTCATATAATATTGAAGAAGTTAAGGATTTCATTTCTCGAATCAAGAAAACCATCGAAGATGAAGTAGAGTTTGTCTGCGAACTTAAATTTGACGGAATTTCTATAAGTCTTACCTATGAAAATGGATTGTTTGTCAAGGCTGTGACTCGAGGCGATGGAACACAAGGCGACGATGTGACGACAAACGTCAAGACGATACTAACGATACCGCTTCGTCTTAAAGGCGATTATCCCGATTTCTTCGAGATGCGCGGCGAGATAATAATGCCTCACAATAGTTTCAATTCTATTAATGCGGAACGTGATGAGCTTGGCTTACAGCTTTTTGCAAATCCGAGGAACGCCGCCGCCGGAACAATAAAACTTCAAGATTCAAAGGAAGTTGCAAAACGAAAACTCGACCAATATTGCTACTTCATGATGATGGACGACGACAAGATGATTTTCAAGAATCATTATGAAAGTCTGATGGCTGCCAAACAATGGGGCTTCAATGTCTCTGACTATATGGCTAAATGTAAAAATATCGAAGACATCGAAGACTTTATAAATTATTGGGACGAGAAAAGAAACGAGCTGCCTTTCGACATCGACGGCATTGTGATAAAAGTCAATGACTTCCGACAGAGAGAAATTCTCGGATTCACAGCGAAGTCGCCTCGCTGGGCTATAGCTTATAAATTTAAAGCCGAAGAAGCTCATACGAAATTATTAAGCGTTGACTTTCAAGTGGGACGTCATGGAACGATAACGCCAGTTGCTAACTTAGAGCCTGTTCAACTTGCAGGAACAATAGTGAAAAGAGCGACACTTCATAATGCCGATTTCATCGAACAACTTGACTTACATTACGACGACATCGTGAGCGTGGAGAAAGGCGGAGAGATTATCCCTAAAATAACATCGGTAGATTTAAACCGAAGAGAAGAGTTCAGCAATAAAGTCACTTTCATCGAGAAATGTCCGGAATGCGGAACGCAACTCATTAAAGCCGAAGGCGAAATAGCTTGGTATTGTCCTAACACTCTCGGCTGTCCGCCTCAGATAAAAGGTCGCATCGAACATTTCATAAGCCGTAAGGCGATGAACATAGAAAGCCTCGGAGAAGGCAAAGTGGAAGTGCTTTTCGATAATAAGCTCATCAATAATTACTCCGACTTATACGATTTGACTTACGACAAAATTTTCGGATTGGAAAAGATTATTATCGTTGATAATGACAATCTCGAGAATACGACTCGTAAGGTCAGTTTCAAGGAGAAGACTGCTAACAATATCTTAGAAGCTATCAAGAAGTCGAAGTCGGTTCCTTTTGCGAGAGTGCTTTACGCTTTGGGAATTAAATATGTCGGCGAGACGACGGCGAAACTTATCGCGAAGACGATGGGCTCTATCGACAATATCATCAATGCTTCTGTTGAAGAACTTATGGAGATTGAAGAAGTCGGCGAAAAGATAGCTCTCTCGATAAAAGACTTCTTCGCCGATGAACGTAACATTAATATCATCAACAGACTTAAAGAAGCGGGACTTCAGTTTGAGCAGGAAGTCAAGGAAACGAGCGGAAGTCAGATTTTGTCGGGAATGAATATAGTAGTGAGCGGTGTCTTCTCTACCATGAGTCGCGATGAGATAAAACAACTCATTGAAGATCTTGGCGGAAAGAATGTCTCATCAATTTCATCGAAGACGACATTCGTACTTGCTGGCGATAAGATGGGACCGGAGAAACGTAAGAAAGCCGAGAGTCTCGGCATCGAGATAAAGAGCGAGGCGGAGTTCTTGGAGATGATTAACTCTGATGCTGACTTTGACTCTGACGCTGACTCTGATAAGAATGATACTGCTGGAGTACAGGGAGTCTTGGAATTTGATTTTTGACTTGGTGACTACCCAACTCCATCACCCCATCACTAAAAAAAGACGTGTCAATTACATTGTGTTTATTTTCATCGGTGTAATCGACGCGTCTCTACTCATTGTCTCATTGACTCATTGACTTAAATTTTCATCATATCAAGCGATAAAAACAAAACAAAAATACCACAAATTAGTGATGTCGTAATCTTCTAATCTGTGGTATCTTTGCATTGTCTAAAAGATAATGAAGTCCTCCCTTTGCTTCATTATGCCATAAGTACCTTAAATGGTTTAATGTTTAATGAATTATATTTTGTAGAGACGCCACGCCCGTGACGTCTCTGCTTTTTATTCGATACGCAGATCTTGTAAGATAGCGTACTCACATTCGCCTATTCCTGTCACGACTATTTTCACTGCCTTGACAGCTTTCTCTGGCTGACATTCTGCATAGTAGCCGTTAAAATAATCATAGACGAAATCATCACCTTCAATAAAGTTTTCTCCGTCGTAAGAATATTGCAACTTAGCATTAGGAAGTCCTACAATAGCCAAACCATAATGTCCAGTACCGACCAATATATTCTTGCATTCTACGGGATTTTCGAAAGTGTATAGGAAATAATCGCCGGCTTCGACAGGACGTGCTGTGTTGCAATAAGTGTTCAAATCATAATCAACTAAGACGTTGATATCCTGTTCCATAGGGACGTTAGATGTTATCGTTGTCTTTGGCTTTTGATAATTATATAAATCAATGTTCTGAGCGCCTCTCGCAATACTTGGACGTTCTTTATAGAATGTCGCGAAACGATAATTCTCTGGATTGTCGGTTACTATAGCTTCTGTATATTCTTTAGAATCTAATGTAGGTGCCGATTTGTCGTCGGTATAACGAATCGTGAGGAAGTCGTAGTCTTTATCAGCGATAAGTTTTCCTTCTTCGTATTTCACTGTCGGAGGCGCTACTCTAAATTCTATATCCATCTGATACAACTTCTCGAGATGACTGTCGAACAATCTTTTCTTAAAATAATTCAAGTCGCGGGCTTCGTATGCCGACCAGCCTATTTCTGAAAGTGCCAATACTTTTGGGAAGAGCTGATAATGAGCGTAGCCTGGCACTATGCCGCATTCTGTCCAGAGACCGCCCTGAGGTCCGAGCACCAATTTCGTTTCTTCTTCAGTAAGTTTAAAATGACCTATAGGGTCGAAGGCATATACTGTGTCTAATGGAATGATAGCAGCCCATTTAAGTCCGCGTTCGTCAGGCGATTGCTTCATGTCGAAGTACATATATTGCGACACTTGCATCACTGTAGGTTGTCCAGCCTTGACAGATTTAATTCCTCTCTCCGAGTTTTGCCAGACGTAAGGAATGGAAGTCGGTAACAAGTCGCCACCGTCGAGAATCTCATCCCAGCCTGCCATCGTCTTGCCATGTTTAGCCAATATCTTCTCAACTCTTCTCACGAAATGATTTTGAAGCTCTACGAGTTCTTTCATGTCTTTCTCTTTCATAAGATTCTGACAGACCTCGCAGTCGCGCCATGAATTCATATTGACTTCATCGGCGCCGATATGATAAATCTTACTCGGGAAGAGTGTTGTCATCTCGCTTATAATATTTTCGAGCATCTCGTAATTTTCCTCACGACCGACGCACCATACGTTATTAGATTCGCCTTGAACGCTGAGATGTTTTGAATCTATGTCGCAAACGATTTCCGGATAAGTCACAGCGACAGCTTTGCTATGACCTGGCAAATCTATTTCAGGAATGATATTGATATTTCTTTCGGCAGCATATTTAACAATGTCTTTTATTTCTTCCTGAGTATAGAAACCGCCATAACGCTCGTTGCCTGAGCCGTAAGCAGGCATGAGAAGTTCGTCGGCTCCGCGCCATGCACCGAGTTCTGTGAGTTTAGGATATTGTTTTATCTCAATTCTCCAACCTTGGTCATCGGCGAGATGCCAGTGCAAGTTATTGATTTTATAGTGAGCCAAGGTATTTAAGAGTTGCTTGATGAAATCCACGTCGAAGAAAGTACGCGAGCAATCCAACATCAAGCCTCTGTATTTGAAA
>JAZOCI010000021.1:0-6550 GCA_045596465.1 Bacteroidales bacterium
CCTAATGGTGATTTATGGAAAGTCGGGATTGAGAAACCTGCCGAGAATAAAGACGCGACGAGGATAGTGCAGGAGATCGTTGAACTGAAAGATAAAAGTATCGTTACTTCAGGTAATTACAGAAAATACGTTGAGCAAGACGGTAAACGATATTCACATAGCTTGAATCCTAACACAGGCTATCCTTCAGATAATAATCTCCTTAGCGCGACAATAATATGCGACGACACAGCTTGGGCTGACTGCCTCGCCTCGATCTGTATGCTCGTAGGAATGGAGAAAGCGATGGAAATCATCAAGACACAAGACAATGTTGAAGCCTTCTTTATCTGTGAAGAAAACGGAGAGTTTTTTTTAATTAGGAATTAGGAATTGGGGTCAGGGAACGGGAACTCATTGACTTGGTGACTCGGCGACTCGGCGACTTATCTAATTGAACAATCCTCATTGAATGTTGTATAGTTGAAAATTATGCATTATGAATTATGCATTATGAACTGAAAAAATCTTATCTTTGAAATCTAAAATAATAAAATTATGAAAACCTCTTATATAGTCAACAATACAACAGGTAGAGACTCGTCAATGAAACCTGCATTATTAACAAACATTGACACGTCTAATAAAGTCAAAAGCCAAAAGTCAAAAGCCAAAAGCTTGATTATTATAATGTTGTTATTAATATCATCTAATCTTCTTAATGCTCAGCAGCTGCAATCTTATTCTGATAAAAACTACAACGACAAGGTTCAGACTGTTCTTTTGCATCCTACGGGCGATTCACTCGCTAAGCCGATAATTCCTCTCAACGATATGATGGGGAAACTGCATCTGCAGTTCGATGTCTTCGCCAACGATGCTCCTTATATGTATTATACTTTCATTCATTGTAATAACGACTGGTCGCAACAATCTGACATACAACAGATTGAATATCTCAACGGCTTCGACTCCGACGACATCGAGAATTATTCCTTTTCTTTAAATACTATGGTCGATTATGTCCACTTCGACCTCGTCTTCCCGACAGAAGACATGATTCCTAAAATATCTGGTAATTATCTTCTTATAGTATTTGAAAATGAACTAACTCCCGAGAACATCTATTTTACGCGTCGTTTTATGATAATCGATGAGAAGGCGAATTTCAACGTCAATATTCCGCGTTATCCTTTCGACCTGAGTCTCGGGACTAATAAGCAGCAGATAGAGATGACGATTTCCTATCCTGATATTTTCAATTCACTTGCTGAGCAATATTCCAACGTCACGATACAGCAGAACGGTCGCTGGGACAATGCTGTCACGGGTTTGAAACCTTCCTACGTCTATCCTGATTATCTCTCGTATGAAAATAATGTCAAGACAGTCTTTAACTCTGGAAATCAATATCGAAGATTTAACACCAGCGATTTGAACGACCGTCCCGAGCAGACTAAAAGCGTCGAGATGTCGAAAGACTATTATGTGGTGACATTGTATAATGATGCTAAACGTAATCAATATGCTTATATCGACGACAGCGATTTATTCGGCGAGAAAGTGATTTATCTTGAACGCGACGACAGAGACGCTGCCACAGAAGCTGATTACGTCATGGTGGATTTCTTCTTGGAATGGTCGCCGGTGATGACAAACGAAGATGTCTATGTCATGGGCGCGATAACGGATTGGGATTTTAATGAGAAAAACAAGATGACTTACGACTTTGAACGTAAGGGCTACGCTCTCAATCTCTTACTTAAACAAGGTTATTACGATTATATATACGCTGTGAAAGAAAAGACTCAGTCTGTCGCCGATGTCGGTGTCGTGGCAGGTGATTTCTGGGAGACGAAAAACGAATATACCATCTATCTCTATCTCTTTGACCAGTTAAATAATTATGACCAACTGATAGGAGTGACGACGATTTTATCACATTAATCAATAGCTATGTCAGAAGAGAGAGTCACTTTATTTGCCGAGATATTATTGCCGTTGCCTATACCGGGCAGCTTCACCTATCGTGTGCCTTACGAACTTAACAACAAGGCTAAGGTCGGGCAACGCGCTGTGGTGCAATTCGGAAAAACCAAGATAATGTCGGGCTTGATAATATCTCTCACGACAGATGTCCCTGATTACAACGGCGTAAAATATCTCTTAGACATACTCGATGACGATCCTGTTGTCAATGAGAAGCAACTGCAGCTATGGAATTGGATTTCCTCCTATTATTTATGTTATCCCGGCGAGGTGATGCAGGCGGCTCTTCCTTCGGCGCTGAAACTCTCAAGCGAGTCGAAGATTATGTTGTCGGAAGACTTTGAAGTCGATAGCATGACGCTGAGCGACAACGAATATCTTATCGTGGAAGCCTTGCAGATACAGCCGCAGCTGACGATAACGGAAGTGAGTAAGATTATAGGATATAAGAAAGTGATGCCTCTCATCAAGACGATGATAGAGAAGAAAATCATCGTGATGCAGGAAGAACTTCAACAGAAATATAAGGCTCGTTATGAACGGTATGTGCGTCTCTCCAATACTTATCGTGAAGATGCCAAGATGCACGAGCTGATGGATAATCTCTCGAAAAGAGCCTACAAACAACTCGAACTCTTGATGGCGTTCTTCGTGCTTGGAGGCTCCGCCGATAATGACGTGCTCGCTTCCGACTTGTTGAAAAAAGCCGATGCTACTTCTAACATCTTGTCGGCTTTGGTAGATAAAGGCGTCTTCGAGACCTATCAGAAAAGAGTCAGTAGGTTGAAAGAATATAAGGCTCTCACCGACGTAAGCTCCATAGTTCTCACTGAGAAACAGCAGGAAGCATACGAAGCCATACATAAAGGCTTTGAAGAAGATAAACCCGTTATGCTTCATGGCGTGACGGCGAGCGGTAAGACCGAGATTTACATAAAACTCATTCAAGAAGCTCTTGATGAAGGACGACAAGTTTTGTATCTGCTTCCGGAGATAGCTCTGACAGAACAGATTATCAACCGTTTGAAAAAATATTTCGGCGATAGAGTAGGAGTATATCACTCTCGATATGATAACAATGAACGCGTCGAGATCTGGCAGCAGGTGATGAACTTTAGAAGTAGGGACGCATTGAATGCGTCCACATCGAAAATGGACACATTCAATGCGTCCGTACAAGATAGTCAAAGATCATCGTTCAACGTTCAAGGTTCAAAGTTTCAAATCATCATCGGTTCGCGTTCGGCGGTGTTTCTGCCTTTCAGCGACTTAGGCTTGATAATCGTCGATGAGGAGCATGACAGTTCTTTCAAGCAGATAGATCCCGCGCCGCGTTATTCGGCTCGCGACCTCGCCGCTCTTATGTCGAAGATGTTTCACGCTCGCCTCCTGCTCGGCTCGGCTACGCCTTCCTTCGAATCTTACTTCAACGCTAAACAAAATAAATATCACTTAGTCACATTATCAGAACGTTACGGCGGCGTCGAGATGCCAGAGATAATAGTCGATGACCTCAGAGTGGAGACGCGTCGTAAGACCATGCAGGCTAACTTCGGCAAGACACTCGTCGAGGCGATGAGCAAGACTCTCGAAGAGAAGAATCAAGTCATTCTCTTCCAAAATCGCAGAGGCTTCTCGCTGAGAATAGAGTGCGACCATTGTAACTATATACCGCAATGTATCAACTGCGACGTCAGCCTCATATATCATAAAAACCAAAATATACTGAAATGCCATTACTGCGGATATACCGCTTCGGTGCCGACGGAATGTCCTAACTGTCACAGCACCGACCTCAAGATGCACGGCTTCGGGACAGAACGTATCGAAGACGACCTGAAGGTGGTTTTCCCTGATGCTAACAGCGCTCGTCTTGACTTAGACACTACAAGGACGAAGAATAGTTATCAATATATCTTGGAACAATTTCAAAATAAAGAGACCGATATCCTCGTCGGGACACAGATGGTGACAAAAGGTCTCGACTTCGACTCGGTGAAAGTCGTCGGTGTCTTGAATGCAGATAACATGCTGACATTCCCCGACTTCAGAGCTTACGAACGTAGCTTTCAGCTGATGGAGCAGGTGAGCGGTCGCGCTGGAAGAAAAGGCGACAAAGGTAAGGTGATAATACAGACCTATCAGCCATATCACCCTGTCATTCTCAATGTGATGAGTCACGATTATGTGAAGTTTTATGAAGAACAGATGCCGATACGCCGTCAGTTCAACTATCCGCCTTACTCGCGGCTCGTGATGATAAAGCTGAAAGATGTTGATAATATAAAACTTAACAAAGCCGCTTCTGAACTCGCCAAGATCTTCCGTCAGGTCTTCAAGGAGAATCTGCTCGGTCCGGAATATCCTATCGTCTCGAGAGTGAAGAACCAATATATCAAGCAGATGATAATCAAGATTAGCAAGGAGTTAAATTCCAATAAGGTCAAAGATTATATCAAAAATACCATA
Organism: Bacteroidales bacterium; assembly: GCA_045596465.1. Classification (GTDB taxonomy): domain Bacteria; phylum Bacteroidota; class Bacteroidia; order Bacteroidales; family F082; genus Limimorpha. The sequence continues at coordinate 4,438 of JAZOCI010000021.1, forward strand.
GAAGATTTCAAGCATAACAACGAGTTCAAGTCGGTGAAGATACAGATTGATGTCGATCCGAGTTAGAAGTTTGATAGATGTTGTTTTAAAGTGAATTCGATATAAATAATTTATAAAATGAATTATTTAACAATATTTTGTGTATCTTTGCAAGCATAAAACAAGATTTGAAGGACGTGGTTCAAGCTAAAGCGCGATACTTGCATTATTCTTCAAATCTTTTTTTTATTCCTTCTCCACTTTATTTACTGAATATTGAATATACTTCCCAACACTATTGATACCGATTGTTAGCTTGACAGTAAAGTTCAAGTATTCATATTTATCGTTTGTGAATTTATAATATAGAATCAACATTCGTTTGTATCCGTTTTTTACTTGTGTTCCTGTTTTTGGAGTATCATATTCAATTGTTTCAGTCAAAGGTTTTGCGCTTTTTACAACTTGTTCAAGATGTTTTATAGCATAAGTAGATTGCCATTTTCTTGGAGCAATAGCTTTGACTTTTTTATCGCTTTCATTCTTTTTAATATACACATTCGCGCGTAGAAACTCATTATAGATATAATGCTCCCGTCTCCAGAATTTTTCATAATAACTTTCTATCAGCTTACGTCGTTCTTCAATGAGAGTTTTTTCTGTCGGTATTCCTTCAATAAATATGGGAATTATTGATGTGTTTTTTTTATTTTCCATAAATTTTGATTTTGGTATATAATGGTAAATAAGATACATTTTTTACTTCATTTTTTAACATAAAGTACGACATATTTACCTTTTGCAAAGGTAATATTTTTCTCCAAATTAAATATCAATAATATTTTTTAAAGAAAATATAAACAACGTAAAGAGACCTCTACTCAAAACATTTTTTGTATCTTTGCAAAAGTAAATCAAAATTGTGAAATCTTAAGTTAAAGTTTTATGCCTGAGATTAGTAGGTTTTGTGGGATTATTATCTATATGTACATTGACGATCATAATCCGCCACATTTTCATGTTTGGTATAATGGATATGAAGCTGTGATTACGATAGAAGAAGGAATAGTGATAGGTTCGTTGCCGAGACATGAATTGAAGTTGGTTTATGAATGGCTTGATATTCATAAAGATGAATTGATGGAAAATTGGAGATTGCTTTCAAATAGTGAAAGCGCGAATAAGATAGAGCCTTTGAAATAACTATGAACGATGTTATTCTGAAAATAGTAGATGCTGAGTACGTTGAAGATTATATTCTGAGACTGACATTTAATAATGGTGAAGTTAGATTGATGGATTTTTCATCATTGATGGAGAAAGGTGTTTGCAGGAAACTTCGTGATTTGGATTATTTTAAATCTTTTACATTAGACCCGTTTACGGTTGACTGGAATAATGAGATTGGTTTCGCTCCAAGGTTCTTATATGAAAGAAGCATCTTGATTAGATAAAAATATATTATGATACAAATATCTAAAAGAAAACAACTTGAGAATATTCTCTCGGAAAAGATAATGGTTTTAGACGGTGCTTTTGGCACTGAGATACAGAGAAATGACAGTACTTTGCTTTCTCCTTACGAGCCTTTGAACAAGACTAATGCCGAACTCGTCAAGAGAGTGCATCGCTCGTATGTGGAAGCTGGCTCCGACATCATCTCGACCAACTCCTTCAACTGTTCGTATCTCGAGCTTTTGAAACATGGATTTACGAAAGAAGAAATTGACAGCTTGAACGTGATGGCTGCCAAGAACGCTAAAGAAGTCGCCGCTGAATCAGACCGCGATGTCTTTGTGGCAGGCTCTGTAGGTCCTACCTCACAGTCGCTTTCTTTGAGAACCATCGACTTTGATGAGATGGCAGAATCGTATAAGGCTCAAATCACATCACTCATAAAAGGCGGCGTAGATATTATCTTGGTAGAGACTTGCTTCGACGCTAAGAACATAAGAGCTGCCGTTTATGCTTATCTCTCGTCACTTTCAACATTAAATATTACAACCGATGACGTGCCTCTGATGGTGTCGGTGACACTCACAGAGCAAGGCAATCTCTTGTCGGGACATTCTGTCGATGTGGTGTGGCAGATGATAAAACACGCTAAGCCAATAGCTTTCGGCTTGAACTGCGG
>JAZOCI010000022.1:0-8014 GCA_045596465.1 Bacteroidales bacterium
TGTTTCAAAGACAGTCTTCTCAGGGTCAAGCATATCGTGCTGATTTTGTGCGTAATAACCAATCTGCACCTCATGACCGAGTTTCACTTCGCCCTGATAGTCGAGCACGCCGGCGATGATTTTAGACAATGTAGATTTACCTTCGCCGTTACGTCCTACAAAAGCTATCTTCTCCCCTCTCGGGATTAAAAGGTTTATATTTTCAAGAATTTGTTTTTTATCGTAAGACTTTGACACATGATTAAGTTCGAGTGTTACCTTACCAGAATGCGGTGCTGGCGGAAATTTAAAATGCATCACCGATTTATCTTGGTCATCAATTTGCACCACATCCATTTTCTCCAACTGTTTCACTCGCGACTGCACTTGTTTGGCTTTAGTAGCCTTATAACGGAAGCGTTCAATGAAAGCCTCGATTTCTTTTATCTCACGCTGTTGATTATCGAAGGCAGCCTTCTGAATATCAATACGTTCTTCTCTTCTCTCGATAAATTCAGAATAAGAACATTTATAGTCGTATATCTTGGCGCAGGAGATTTCTATTGTCCTTATGGTTACACTGTCGAGGAAAGCTCTGTCGTGCGACACCATGAATATTGCTCCGTAATAATTTTTCAGAAAGCCTTCCAACCATTGTATTGACTCTATGTCTAAGTGGTTTGTCGGTTCGTCGAGGAGTAGCAGTTTCGGTTTACGCAACAAAATCTTAGCGAGTTCCACGCGCATCTGCCAGCCGTTGCTGAACTCATTCATCTTACGCCACATGTCGTCGTGTTCAAATCCGAGACCTATGAGAATCTGTTCAGCTTCGCCTTCGATGGAATGACCGCCCATGATGTTGAGGCGTTCGTTGAGATGGCTCATTTTCTCGCAGAGTCGCTGATATGAATCGCTTTCGTAGTCGGTTCTGTCCGACAGCTCATCGTTGAGTTTCGTGAGTTCTCTTTCTATTTTGAAATAATCTTCAAAAGCCGTCATCGCCTCATCGAGTACAGTCTTGTCGCTATGGACGTTTTTTTCCTGAGGCAGATAGCCGATGGTGACGTCGTCCGACATTATCACATCACCTTTATAAGGCTGTTCGAGACCGCAGAGAAGGCGTATGAGCGTTGTTTTGCCGGCTCCGTTCTTTCCGACGAGACCTATTCTATCTTTTTCACGAATCATGAAATTGATGTCGGTGAAAAGGTCTTCGCCCGTAAATTGCATGCTTAGATTTTGTATTGAGATCATATTGCAAAGATAGGAAAAGTCTACGGTCTACAGTCTACTGACGACGGATTTTTTTGAATCTGAAAAACTGAAAAATTTTTCACAATTACCCATATAAAAAAAGAGCTGCTCTTCACAGAGCAACCCTTCATTATTCATTGTACATTCAACTCCTAATTCCTCACTTAATAACAGTGATTCTATTTGTTGTCACGCCGTCTTCTGTTGTGATGCGTAACATATAGATTCCGCTATCGTATGATGACACATTGATTATTTCGTTGTCGGAATTAGTATTTCTATCATAAACAAACTGACCTAAAGCATTGATAATCGTGATGCGTTTCATATTTTCGGCTATCACGTTCAAGTTGTTGCTTACAGGGTTAGGATAAACTTTTGTCGTATTGACATCATTATTGATTACAGAAGTCACTTCCACCATCACGAAATCATTTTCTGGTTCCAAATATGAGTTAGCGGCCTCTGATATACATTCAATACCATCTTCGAAATAAGTTGCAGTCACTTGATAGTAATAAGTTCCTTTTTCCACCTCGTCGAAGTAATATCCAACTTTAGGTTGAGCTATAAGTTCGAAATTATCCATAGAAGTTCCTCTATAGACGTTATAGTGAGAGAATGTTGCGTTGTCATTACGGTTGTTTGTCATTTCTACAGTTGTTCTTTCGAGGTTACTTGTCACGAAAGCGCGAACCATGAAAGTACCGGCGAGGTCAGGAACAGATCCTATGTCGGCCCATGTTTCACCGTCTGTTGACATCCAGCGACCGTTTTTATTTCCTTGGTCTTCACAGATTGGAGCTGGTGAGTAACCATTCAAAGCATTAAACACGATCCATAGATTTGTTGTAGCATCGACAGGAATAGGAGAAGTCAATTCAAATTCAACGAAATCTTTCAAGCCTGTACAGTTATATGGTTGAGTATGGACCAACATATCAGGAGCCTCATCGCCGCCATAATATATATTGATATTACCATTATGTAATTCATAGTCGAACATTGACACTTTTGTAATCATTGTTCCGTTATAGAATTCGAGGTCTTCAGCGGGGAACATGATAGCCCAATACACTGGAGCTCCGGCGAGGCCAAGTCCTGTATAACTGATGCCATTGTCATAATGCAGCCATTTTGAGCCATGCAAAGTGTAAGGCCATTCGAGAGTTGTTCCTATTCTACCGTCTTCAAATACTACAGATTGTCCGAAGAGATTTTTAGGAGCTTCACATTTCACATCGTGAGCCAATTCAATTGTTTGAGGGCATGACATTGCGTAGTAAGTATCTTCTTCGCCGCCATAAACCACTCTCAAAGAATATTCGTAACTACCATATTCTGGAAGAGTCTCAACGAATTTATCTTCTGTCAATGGAGTCTCTGTCAAGAGTTTACCATCGCGGTACAGCATTACGCCCAAGACTTCGTTATCTGTTGAATTTGGCACAGGGACATTCTCTATATAGGCGCGTATTTGCCATGTGAAGTTATATCCATATTTATTCACGATGTCGACCCATTCTACGCCATCTATTGAGAACCCTCGCCCGTTAGGATTTGTCGGTGCAGTACAACAAGGAGCCACAAATTCGCCGTCGTAGTTATTAAACACCAACCAGACATTATGTTCGCCTGTGAATTCAACAGGCATTTCCAATTCATACTCTACATATTCGTTAGTACCTGTGCAACTATAATCCTGAGTATGGACCAACATTCCAGGAGCTTTGTCACCACCCAAATAAATCATAAATCTACCATTATGGCTTACTTTATCCAACATCGAGACTTTTGTCAAATATTTTCCTGCGTAATTTTGAGCGTCTTCTGCCGGTATCATCATTCCCCAATAGAACGAAGCACCTTGCAAGCCCATCGCATTGTCGTTCTTGCCGTTTTCGTAAGTGAACCACTCGCCTTCTTTCTTTCTTGTTTCTGTTGTTGTCAACTCCACGTTATCGATATTGATCCAGAATTGGTCGGTGCAGTTGAAGTGACGGAAAGCGACATACACATCTTGTCCTGCATATTTGCTCAAATCGACAGTCTTTTCATACCACACTCCATGGAATGTTGTAGAGCTTTCATCTTTCGGAAGAGTCTCTTCCCATATTGTTGTGAAATCGGCTGTGTTATAATTTGATTTTGTCGAGATGGCGATGCCATAATGTTCTTGAGAATAAAGTTTATTTTCTGCGCTTACGTTGAAACGGAGTCTTGAATTCTCTGTTATATGATATTTTTTAGTGGTAACCAAGTAGTTATCTGGATTCAAAGGTGTTGTTTCCATGCAAGAATGCGACATCACGCTGTACCAGCTTTGATAGCCACATTCTGTTTGTGAATATTTTTTAGAATTCGACCATGTGTATTTATCACCGTCAGCATCGATAGCCATCCAGCCGTTTAATGTTCCATCTTCAAAGTCGAATTTAAATTCAGCAGGATTTGTGTTATAGCCTTGTACTGGCGTTGTCCAATAAAGATTTATGTCTTTATAATCGACTTCTATCTCAAAATCAGAGGCTTGTACCAAACCTTCGCATGAGTTATAAGTCCAAGTGTAAGTCAATTCTTTAGAACCTACGATTGTTGTAGTGTATTCTTTACCGACCACTAAGTCCTTAACATCGAATTGATAATAAGGTGTCGACACTTCTGCTATGAGTTTACCGTCCAATTTAACCTGATAAGAATCGGCATTATCTTTCCACATTGCCCATGCTGTTGTTGAGACGAAGACATCACCGAGTACGAATATCTCATTGAAAGTATATTCCAATTTCTTGTCTTCCCAGATTTCCATCAAGGCATTTTGAGGACCTTGTTTATAGCCTTCCAACGACAATGAATATCTGTAAGTTCCTTTACGGAATGAATCCCAGCGGTAGCGTCCTGTTGCATCGATTGTTGCCTCATATTTGAATGATGGTTCATATACGTTGTAGAACGACACTTTTGCACCTTCAGCAGTGTTACCATTGTCGGTCGAGAGAACGACTTCAAATGTCGTAAACATATCTTTACCAATGACATTGGAGTAAGATACCGGAGTTTTGTATTTACCGCCATTTCCGTCATCATAAACCACAGAGATTCCCCATTGGTAGAGTCCCATCGTGGCATTTCCCCAAGTGTTATCGACATATGTCGTATCTGTCACATTTTCAGCGAGAAGGACTGCAGTTTCATTTGTTGTATTATTTTTTCTATAGACGTCATAACCTAAGACAACTTTCTGATTTTCATCTCTCTTGTTTTTCAACGAAACGGCGTCTTCACTAAGCACGACATTTTGTGAGATGAAATCCCAGCTCCAGCATAAGTTGACGTTGTTATCATCAGCTTCTTTAGCGAGCACTTCTGTCACAGGATTGAAGCCATTTTCTGTGGTAGCGTTGATATTCAACGAGAAACGTTCTGTTGCTGACACTGCGAGGTAATATGTACCAGCTGGAACTGTATATTTTTCAGTCTTGTCGAAGCTGCTTCTGACGCCTGATTTCAAGACGACATTGTCGATAAGTATCGCCGATGATTTTGTTTCAACATCAAAATGACGGAATCCTATCACTATGTTTTGTCCGGCATAGTCAGCAAGCGATACAGTTTTATGTTCCCATTCAGTGCTCAGCGAAGACTCCTTACCCAAATGGAAGAAATTGATACCATCAGTTGAAACTACAACTTCATAATTTTCTTTTACGTAATCAGGGTCGAAAGATTTCACGTCAAATTCAAGTACCGAGTTCTTTCCTATCTCATATGAGCCTTTTGTAACTATGTAGTTATCAGGATCTAATTTAGAGTTCACACCAGGATGGAAGGAGAAAGAATAGAGACATTTCACGTCGTCGCCTGCATTGATTTGTTTATCTGTTGTGACGCTCCAGTTATATCTGTCGCCGTCAGCGTCTATTGTTCTCCAATCTTCCAAAGAGCCATCGTTGAAGTCGTATGAGAAGCTATTACCTTGTAAGACAGGTTTTTCCACTTCAGGAAAATCTGGACCACCTGGCTGATCCGGATCTAATATAGCTCCGTAATAGTTATCCTTATCTGGACCGCCATTGCCATTGAAGTCATTTGCATATAAAGCCATCTTGGCATTTTCGCCATTGACGCCTATCGACAAAGTCGTCGGTTCTTCGAAAGTAAGTTGATAGACTGCATCTGGACCATCTTGAGCATCGCCAGGAAGACAATAGTTGTTGTATAATTTATCGAAGTCCGGCGTATTAGAATATGGATATGACGTCACTACTTCAGCTTTCTCCCATACGTCAGGGCTGACTGGAGAATATGTTGTAGCTTTCATCTCAATTTCTTCGGAGCCATAATTATTTGTCACACGGAGTTTTCCTTTAAGTTCCCCGACAACATTGCTGTTAGTCAGCTTGACGCTCACAGAAGCAGGGGTTTCTTCAGTGACTTCGATAGGAGCTTCGTAGTTCGACAATATAAACGAAGGGTTCAAAGACTCCATTTTCAAGATATATGCTCTTGTCGAATCTGTCGAGAAATTCACTGTCATAGGACGTGTCCATGATGCGGCAGGACGATAGCCGAAATCGATAGGATTTGGTGTTGTAACAATAGGAGAAGCTACTTCGCCATAAACAACGTCTAACATAACGTTTGCTCTATAAGTCATTCTCGTTCCCTGATCTGCTGTTGTTGGAGGTACTTCAGCGATACTTTCACTCTTATCGTTGCCATAGAAAAGCGTGTATGTCAAAGAAGCATTGTCTTTTGTGTAATACCACAAACTTCCCGCATTAAACATGTCTGTTTTCTTTGCCACAACAATCACAAGGTTGTCATTGCCGTTAAAGTAAAAAGGGACGTCTAATGTTATCTTTTCCCATTCAGTATCACCGACAACAATGTCTTTTCCGCTATATACATGGATAAGGCTTTCTGCCAAAGTCCAGTCGGTAGGCGTACGGAAAGCATTCTTTTGAGTGACAGCCATGAAAACATTGAGTTCGTTTAACAAGAACGATTTTCCTGCTGTAGCCGTACGATAAGAGATAGCCTCGATAGTGCAAGCTCCTCCTATTTCCGAACCAGAATAAATAGTCTCATTCCATGAAAAACAATGTCTTGGAATGAAAGGCGTCGAATTATCGGTATCTGTGCCTGAGCCTATGGATACCTGAAAAATATTCTCTCCATAATTATTTGCAAACAAATTCAAGTTGCAAAAAAGAAGAGTCATAATAAACATCAAATGTAACGTCTTTTTCATAAGTAATTTATTTTGCATTAATACTAATTTTCTTCTATAAGCTCTGCGTATGATCCTTCTGTCTCTTTCAGGAATATCTTGACTAACTTCACGTTGTCGGGAAGTCTTTTCTTAATTTTTTTCGAGAAATCAAGAAGCATCAGTTCGGTTGTTGGTTGGAATGGCACTATCATGATTCTTTCGTAATGACGTTTCACTTCTTCGATAAAATCTTCCGGCATCTCATGATTGATGATGAAAGCATGATCGTAGTGGTTTATAATCTCTTCATTGACAATATTTTTCAAGTCGCCGAAATCCATCACCATGCCGTTTTTAGGACTTGATGGATTCATAATCGGCATACCTTTTATGGTGACTCGCATCTCGTAAGAATGTCCGTGAATGTTACGGCATCTACCATCATAACCCATAAGGGCATGAGCAGCCTCAAAATGAAATATTTTCGTCAAATGAATCATAACTTTGCAAAGATATAAATGGTCTGCAAAGATAAGAAAAGACATTGAACTTTGAACCTTGATAATTAACTTTTTTACTTAGAACTTAGAACTAAGAACTCAGAACTCAGAACTCAGAACAATTATGAATTATGAATTATGAATTACATCAAGCTTACGAATCCTACTGCTAATATCACAAAGGCGAATATGAGGTTCAACAAGCTGTTGAGGGTGAGTTTCATTTTGGAAAATGGTATTATCATTCCTATGAGCGACCAAACAAATGATACACCTATTAATATATAAGGTGTAATGTTTTGGAATGGCTCATAAAACTCTGTCATGAGACCGGCGATGAATGTATTGACGCCGAGTGCTACAGAAAGTAATATTATCTGTTTCTTATTTTGGACAAAATATAGGTTCTCTCCTTTTTTTATTTTCAGGGTATTTATCAACATTCTGTAATAGATGGAGAAGCATAATGCTAACACTACCCATTTTGAAAGTTTTGTCAGAAGGTGCATAAATGTTCCGCCAAGTAATCCTCCAAGATAGTACATCACACCTTGACCTAAAGCAAGAATAAGAGCATATATCAAATTACGACCCCAAGGCTGTCCATTGTTAATTGTTAATTGTTCATTATTAATTGAACCGAACGCTGTTGACGCCGCCGCCACAGGAAACGTAAGTGCTATGATGAAAAGGATATTGAGAAACATTGTTTAATACTTTATCACTGACTATGACTATGACACTTAACTTTAGTCTTTTATCCTTAGTCTTTAGTCTTTAAACACCGAACTCTGAACTTTAAACCGCTAACGAGTTCAATGTTCAGAGTTCTGTGTTCAATGTTTAATATTATTTAATAGGTTCCAAATGAACTGTGAAGTGACGCATGAGTTCTGTCTCCCATGTGATACGTACGCCGTGTTTGATTTCTTCGCGGCGGTCGTAAACGTTCTTCAAAGCTGCTGCGATAACATCCATGTGGTTGTTAGTATAGACGCGGCGAGCGATGCAGAGACGGAGGAGATCCAATCCGCCGAAACGGTTTTCGCGTGTGACAGGGTCACGG
>JAZOCI010000023.1:0-6723 GCA_045596465.1 Bacteroidales bacterium
GCCAAAATGGAGGGCTATTATGATAATATCAAAACTCATCTCGATGTGCTCGAAAACGAACTGAAAAATCATAAAGGTAACGACTTGTTTATCAATAGAGAGGAGATAGAAGAAATTCTTAAAATGGAGATTGTCGGACGTTATTATTTCCAAAAAGGAAAGATAATATCTACACTTGAAAATGACAAAGAACTTAATCGTGCTATTGAGATACTTCTTAATTCTAATGGTGAAAACGAATATGAGACATTGTTAAGAGGAATTAATAATTAACAATGTACAATTAACAGTTTAAGAGATTTAATATTTAACAAAAAAGGCGAAGGATTTACATCTTTCGCCTTTCTCTTTATTATACATTCATCAATAAACTCTCAATTTATCGCCTGTCTGTTCGATGATAGCTCTGTAAAATTCTTCGTTAAATTCTGGTTGTTCAACTTTAGGTGCGAAGAACTTGTAGCTCTTAGGTGTAGGTTGAGCTGTCTTAATGTTGAAATCCATATATTTCACGAACAAATATTTATAAAACTCTCTCCAGTCGGCTGTCAGTTTCTCAGCTTCAGTACTTGAGAATTTAGTAAGATATTCCACTGCTTTCTTAGGATCTTCTTTATAAAGCTCAGCGGCTTTAGCATCGACGTCTAACACGGTTTCTACCCAGCCTTGTTCGTAAGCTGCTTGTTTCTCAGCAATTTCCGGGTGAATGAAATTATATTTCGTATAAGCCCAGTTTGTCACTTGGTTGAAAGCCCAGAATGCTGCTGTCTCAGAATATTCCATGATGTCGCCATTGCCTTCTCTGAAACAAAGCGGAATTTCTGTCATGCAGGTGTACATAGGACAATAGACTGTGCTTGCTGCGTCATCAACGCCGAACCAGATGATACCACCTATATTATTAATGGTGTTAGGACGACATTGTGCCACGAAAGAGAAAGCTGTCTGTTGTGTTGCTGTTGCGCGTTCGTGTACATACTCTACGCCATCGACTTCAAAGCCCATAGGACGCGGTCTGTATGGACATCCGAAAGGACCAGCGCCAATATCCTGAGTCATATCTAACTCTGTACCTTCAAGATGGTCACGCATAAAAGCCATCATATCCAAGACAGAAACTTTCTCATTAGGCTTGACCCAGAGAGGCATTCTGTTGGTAGGGAAATTCTCAGGAGTCTGAGGCTCACCTTTGACGTATGGTTTCGCACGATTGATATTTCTTCCTGTTGCATAATCCCAATATTGATCCATGCCATCGACAACTTGGTTAAACATAGCCCAAACACGAATCTCACATGCACGAGCACCACTGAAATCTACCGGAGCGTAAACATCAGAAAATGAAAACTGTCCGTCAGGACCTGAATATAAATTGTTTTTCTTAGCAAATGAAATCACGTCTTCTGCATAAACACAGTCGATGTTAGGATTCTTCAGAAGCTTGTCTAAATTCTTTGAAGTGATGCTGTTTTTATTTTGCTTGTTAGCCAATGGGAAAGTAGTGATACGAGCTTGGTTAGCGTGAGCTGAAACATAGCCATCAGGGATACGACGAGCCACCCAAACAGCACCTTTCTCCTGACCTTTACCGATAAGTTCCATAATCCAAACCTCGTTAGGGTCGGCGATAGAAAACGACTCACCATCACTGATATAACCGTATGTAGCGACCAATTCCGCCATTGTCTTTATAGCTTCGCGAGCTGTCTTGGCACGTTGAAGTGTAAGATAAATCAAGCTGCCGTAATCAATCAAACCATTAGGATTACCGAGATTTGGAAGTCCGCCGTAAGTTGTCTCACCGATAGCGAGTTGCCATTCGTTCATATTACCTACAACATTGTAAGTATGAGCCACTTCTGGAATACTGCCGAGGTATCTGCCAGAGTCCCAATCCGCTATTTCTCTCATGGCACCGGCTGGGTGGTCGGCAGCAGGATAATAATACAATTCACCGTAAAGGACATGAGAATCAGCGGCGTATGAAATCATGGAAGATCCGTCAACTGACGCTCCCGGTGTGATCAAGAAATTTGTACATGCCATAGCAGGTCTCATGAAAGAGACTAAGCACATAACAACTAATAATGTCAATACTTTTTTCATATCAAATAATTTAAAATGTTAATAATCAATTTATAATAATTCTCTTATCTGTTTCTCATCAAGTTTCAATTGATTTCTTAGATCATCTAAGCTCTCGAATTTTTTGTCGTCTCTTATCCTTTTCACGAAACGCACTTTAATATCTTTATCGTATATATCTCCGTCAAAATCAAAGATATGCACCTCGATATTCATGTCGTTATCATCACCTACAGTAGGTTTATTTCCTATATAAGTCATTGATTTATATTCTTTACCTTCAAAATCGACGTATGTCGCGTATACACCCGATTTCTCTATCATCATATATTCTCTTCTAACTTCGAGATTAGCAGTACGATAGCCTATTTCTCTACCTATTCTATTACCTTGAATTACTTTCGAGACGTAAGCATATTGATAGCCGAGAAGCATATTAGCATGTTCCACATCGCCACGTTGCAGAGAGTGACGAATTTTGGTAGAACTCACAGCGATATTTTCAACATCATGAGCCTCAATACGTTGAACTTTAAATTTATATTGTGATGCCAAATCTTGCAAGAGCGAGAAATCACCCATTCTGTTTTTCCCGAAATGATGGTCGTAGCCGATGACAATCTTAGCCGGATTGATATTTTCTATCACATAGTCGCGAATGAAGCTCTCGGAAGAGACGCGTGAAAATTCTTTAGTAAAATTCACAACGATAAGATTATCAATGCCAATCTCTTCAAGATGTTTTATCTTTTCCTCTTGATTAGTGATAAAACGAAGATTAGAGCTGTCGATATTAAGCACCTGACGTGGGTGCGGATAGAAAGTAATCACAACAGTCTCACCCTCAATCTCTTTAGCGGAGTTCACCATATCTTCAAGTATGGCGCGATGTCCTTGATGCACGCCATCGAAAGTGCCGATTGTGACAATAGCGTTAGGCACTTTTACAAAGTCGGTGAAGTTGTTGTAAATCTTCATTTCTTAAAATTCTCGATAACATATTTAGCAATCTGCACTGCGTTAGTAGCAGCGCCTTTTCTGATATTATCAGATACAAGCCACATATTCAACGACTTATCTCTACTGAAATCGCGACGTAGGCGACCGACGAAAACATCATCTTTGTCGTATGCCATCACAGGTGTAGGATAAATATTCTCACTTGGATTATCATAAACGACAACGCCTTCCGACTTCGACAAAATATCTCTAACATCGTCTAAATCAAAGTCTTTCTCGAATTCAACATTGATGCTTTCCGAATGACCGCCATAAACCGGAACACGTACAACCGTTGCAGTAACAGCTATATTGGAATGTAAGATTTTATTGGTTTCAAAAACAAGTTTCTCTTCTTCAGCAGTATATCCATTATCTAAGAAGTTACCTCCATGAGGAATCACATTCTCGTGGATTTGGCACGGATATGCTGGATTATCAGACACTTCGCCTCTTTGCTCACAGGCAAGCTGATCTAATCCTTTCTGTCCGCTACCACTCACCGATTGATATGTAGAAATCACCAAACGCTTCGCATTGTATTTTTTATGTAAAGGCGCCAATGCCATCAACATGCAGATTGTTGTACAGTTAGGATTTGCAATTATGTGATTATCAACATTAATATCAGAGGCATTGATTTCTGGTACTACGAGAGGAATATCTTTATCTTTGCGCCATGCGGAACTATTGTCGATTACGTAAGTTCCTTTTTCTGCGAATTTCTTAGCATATTGAAGCGAGACTTCTGCGCCAGCTGAAAATATTGCAATATCAGGATTTTCCTCAACTGCCTGATCTACAGATATTATGGTCAATTCTTTATCTTCGTATTTTATCTTCTTACCTACAGATTTCTCTGATGCGGCTACGATAATTTCGTCTATTGGCAAACTCTGTTCGCTCAAAACTTGTAACATCTTCTGCCCGACTAAACCCGTAGCTCCAATAACAGCGACTTTCATTTCTTAAAAAATATTAATAAAATGTGACACTTTCTTACTTATCTGAAGCTCATTTTTAACATTTTTTAACGTAAAAGTTAAAGTTAGTTAAAAATCAGCTATTTATTAAAAATTTGTTATACTTTTACATGCAAAAATACGAATTTATTAGCCATAAAACTATGAAACCGACAACATTATTTTTAATCGTGATTTTTCATCTTTGCCCGCTATGTGTGGCGCAAGAAAACGACATTGTCATAAACGAAATCATGGCAGATCCGAGTCCAGCTATTGCCTTACCCGAATGGGAATACATTGAATTATATAATACAAGCGACGCTCCGATTAATATTCGCGACTGGATTCTGATTATCGGTAAAAAAGAATATATTTTTGAAAATGACATTGAAATTCAAGCTGATGAATATCTTGTCTTATGTCACGACAATGCTGTTACAGATTTGGAGAAGTTTGGTGATTGTTATGGTTTTTCTTCTTTTCAGATAACAAATTCTGGAACAAGCATTTCATTGGTTGATGACGATGATAATCTGATTTCGTCGGTAGAATTCGATGTTAATTGGCATTCAACATCTTACAAAGAAGAAGGAGGCTGGTCGTTAGAACAAATCGACCCTTTCAATCCATGCGTAGGAAAGAACAATTGGGAAAGTTGCATTTCAAAAAACGGCGGCACTCCTTCTATGCCAAACTCTATCTTAAACGACAATCCAATTCCACCAAAATTAGATCATATAAATCTTGATTCAACAAACTGCATAGAAGTGTTTTTCAATCAGAATATGAATTTATCAACGACACAAAATATTGATAATTACAGAATTACCGAATTAGATTTAAAACCACAAAAAATAGAGTCAATAAAACATCAAAACAACTACGTAAAACTTCATTTCGATTTTATCTTTGAAGAAAATAAATTATACACACTCAATATTAATAATGTGATAAACTGCAAGGACATTCCTCCTGAAGACGAAATTTTCGTTCAATTCGGGATTCCATCTTCTGCAAATCGTAATGATATTATTATCAACGAGATATTATTCAATCCTATAAATCCTGGTGTCGATTATTTGGAATTATACAATCGTTCCGATAAAGTAATTGATTTGAAAGAACTTACATTCGGAACTATCAAACAAAGTTTTCCAAATCCACCAGATACAAGTTTAAAAGAAATTATAAGTGAAAGTCGATATTTATTACCACATTCTTATATCTTACTTTCGACAGACAGCGAAATAGTTAAATATCAATACAATATAAACTATAACACTTACAATGACTATGACAATTGTTTCCTTGAAGTGAAATCATTTCCATCATTGCCGAACACAGAAGGAAGAGTCGTTATTTGCGATAAAGCATCGAAAATAATTGATGAAATGTATTATTCAGAAGAGATGCACTACGAATTATTAACAATAACACAAGGAGTTTCATTGGAAAGAATATCGTTTGAGAAAGCATCATTAGATGAAAACAATTGGCATTCAGCGTCTTTCAATTTCAATTATGGAACTCCAGGATATAAAAATTCTATGGCTGTCGATTCTAAAAGTGAAGTCTCTGAAAATGAAATCGACATTATTCCCGAAATTTTTTCTCCTAACGGCGATGCTTACGATGATATTTGCGGCATATATTATAATCTCGATAAAAACGAATATTCGATAAATATCAAGGTTTTCAATTCAAACGGTTTGCTGATAAGAAATTTATTGAACAATAATCTTACTAACAATCAAGATGTTATATATTGGGACGGGTGCGACGACAATAATCGAATTGTCGAAGCCGGGATTTATATCATTATGACAGAAATCTTTGATTTGGAAGGAAATGTTAAAAGATTTAAGAATGTGGTGACGGTGGCGATTTGAAGTCTACGAGACTACAAGACAACGAGACAATAAGTAATTGATAACTATTAACTATTAACTATTAACTATCAACTATCAATATCCCTGTCTCCTATTCCCTGAAATACTGAAATCCTAAGAAAAGCCTCTTCAGGATTGTCGATGTCGAGGCAAAGAGTTTCCATTGGACACAAGCCGTCGCCTTTTCTATTGATAATCCTTTCGACTTCCTTATCGAAAGTAACTTTAACATTATGATTTTTAAACATTTGTACAGCAGGCGAACTTATTGTTGGAGTATAGACTTCTTTAACTTCACCGTAAACCATGAGCAAGGCAGCGGCTTTACCGATGACTTTATCAACAACTATTGAATCGATAAGTTGCGACTTATCTTCCTTTAATAGTTTCATCAATGGAGCAACGCCTCTGTCGTCAGAGACAAAAACAGAGGCGTAGTTTTTATATATCACAATAGTGTGATTATCATTTAACAAAATTTCTTTTAAGTCGTTAATATTCATTAAGATTTATTTATTATCGAAATGTGTTAAGATGAAATACACTCCGAGAATTTGTATTATCATTCCAGGAATTCCCAATCTAAAATCCTGAATAGCAAGATATAACGAAGATGAAGTCGGAGGCCAAGCGGTCTTAGGAAGACACCACTGGATTCAACTCCTTGGCTCACAGAACGACATGGCTACGATCCGACTTTAAGATGAAATACACTCCGAGAATTTGTATTATCATTCCAGGAATTCCCAATCTAAAATCCTGAATAGCAAGATATAACGAAGATG
>JAZOCI010000024.1:0-3432 GCA_045596465.1 Bacteroidales bacterium
AGAAGGACAAGTCATCTATCGTATCGACGGAATGTCGTGCAATCATTGTAAGAACTCGGTAGAGAAAGCAATCAAAGGATTAGACAATGTTGAAAATGTGGAAGTTATCTTAGGAAAGAAAGAAGCTGTCGTGACAGGTAATCCTTCTGACGATGCGGTCAAGAAAGCCGTCGAAGATTTAGGATTCGAGTTCAAAGGAAGAAGGTGATAATTTACAATGTACAATTTACAATGAACAATGTACAATGAACAATGTACAATGTGTGATTAATTTTTTCAATTTTTCAGATTTAAAAAAACTCATTATCTTTATCATACAAAAAAATAATGACAATTAGTTTTAAAGATGAAATAATTTTGCTATCTTTGCACCCCGATTTTGGAGTATAATGAACACAATGCACGACTATATATTGCCAATAGCAGGATTGTCAATAGGTTATCATGATTTTGAGTTTGAAATCAATGATAAGTTCTTTGATAATTTTGAGTTTTCGGAAGTAAAAAAAGGCTGTGTAAAAGTTAATTTAAACGTTGAAAAACACGAAAGAGAGTCAGTATTGACGTTTAAATTCTCGGGTAATGTGTTCATTGCGTGCGACAGATGTAATGACGAATACGAACAAGAGATTGACAACGAAGTCGTCATTTATCTGAAATATGGTCACGGTTATGAAGAGGAATCTGACGATGTTATCGTAATTCCATCGGAAGAAGGCGAATTTGATGTCTCTTCCTTGATTTATGAATATATCATCTTGTCGTTACCAATTCATAGAGTTCATCAGAATATTGAAGATTGCAACCAAGAGATTATTGATTATCTCGAGAATAGTGCAAATCAAGTCGTTGAAGAGACAGATGAAATCGACCCTCGCTGGAAATGTTTGGAAGAATTGAAAGAAAAAAAAGATATTAATTAACAATAAAAAATAGTGTAAAATGGCACATCCTAAGAGAAGACAGTCTCATACAAGAGGCGCAAAAAGAAGAACACATTACAAAGCAGAAGCTCCAACATTAGCAGTATGCAAAGAAACAGGTACAATCCATGTTTATCACAGAGCTTACTACGTTGATGGTGACTTATATTACAAAGGTAAATTAGTCATGGAAGGTGCTAAAAAATAATCTGATTTAGCATTTACAAAAACGAGTTTTTGTTACAAGAATAAATTTGTTTCACTATCGGTGGAGCAAATTTTTCTTTTTATATAGTTCAGATGTAACACAATTTTTCCCTATCTTTGCTCCCGAACTCAAATGGTGGTGTCCGGTATGCCGCAAGGCTGCCGTGTCTGAGATTATACACATTGCACCAGTACAGATAATGCTGACGCTGGAAGTTTTGGAGTCCTTCATGGTACCATGCCGTACCACTATTTTGAGAAGAGTAAAATTAAAAATAGTGGTATGAATCAATCGAAATCTTATCCTAAAGTATTGTCTATCGCTGGTTCTGATTCTTCTGGCGGCGCTGGCATACAAGCCGACCTCAAGACTTTCTCGGCTCTCGGCGTCTATGGCGCTACAGCGATAACTGCCATCACAGCACAAAATACTCAAGGCGTTAACTCTCAATTCGCCCTCGAGCCTCAGATGGTCTATGATCAGATTGCGGCGGTGATGGACGACATAGAACCTTCCGTAGTGAAAATCGGAATGCTGTCGAATACTGAAATCGTCGAGGCAGTGGCAAAAGCTCTCCACGACTATAAACCTTCTTTCATCGTCCTCGACCCAGTCATCGTGTCAAGCACCGGACATCGTCTTCTCTCCATCGAAGCGCAAGAGACTATAAAAGAAAAACTTATCCCAATAGCAGATTTGTTGACACCTAACATCCCTGAGATGAAAGCCCTGACAGACTCTTCACTCTCGTCTCTTGAAGAGAAAAAGGAAGCTGCTCAACAGCTTTTCAATCTCGGAGCGAAAGCCATTCTCCTCAAAGGCGGTCACGAAGATGGCGAAATTAAAAAAGATTACCTCTTTTTTAATGGTCTAAAGGCTAAAGACAAAAGTCTAAAGTCAGCGTCAGTGTCAATGTCAGCGTCAGAGTCAGTGTCAGAGTATTCGTCAGAGACGGTTGTTACCAAGAACACTCATGGTACGGGTTGTACACTTTCTTCGGCGATAGCGGCTTTCATTGCGAGAGGACTTTCTTTGGAAGATGCTATTTCAGAAGCTAAGAATTATGTGACAGACGCTATACGTGCCGGTGCTGATGTTAACATAGGTAAGGGAATAGGTCCAGTAAATCATGCTTTCAACCCTCAAAAAATGATTGTGTTATGAAATTGAAAAATGTAAGTCTCCAGTTTATAACACATTATACCGACCGCTATTCTTACATCGACTCGGCGCGCATCGCTCTCGAAGGCGGATGCCGTTGGATTCAGTTACGAATGAAAGATGCCGATGAAACTTTGTTGGAAGAGACGGCTCTCATAGTTCAGAAGATGTGTAAAGATTATGACGCGACATTCATCATCGACGATGACGTTTATCTTTGTAAGAAGATAAAAGCCGACGGCGTGCATCTCGGTAAGAACGACATGCCCATTGCGGAAGCGAGAAAGATTCTCGGCGATGATTTCATTATCGGCGCGACGGTCAATACCTTTGATGATATATTATTGTGTCAACAGTCAACAGTCAACGGACAACAGACTCTGTCCCCGTTCCCGTCCCCAGCACCCGTTCCTGATTATTTCGGTTGTGGTCCTTTTCGTTTTACCTCGACGAAGAAGAATCTCGCTCCGATATTAGGGTTAGAAGGTTATCGTGAGATAATGAAAAAGATGAAGGAAAACAATATCGACGTTCCGCTTGTCGCGATAGGAGGTATCACCAAAGACGACGTTGCGGAGCTGATGAAGACTGGCATCGACGGAATCGCCATCAGCGGCAGCATTTTGAGAGCGGAAAAGCCAGTGGAAACAATATACAATTTACAATTAACAGTTAACAATTAACAATTAACAATTAACAGTTTGAGCCCTGTAGGGGCGAAAGACAATAGGGATGGTATGGAGTGCGGCAGCACGTAACGCCTGTAATGATGAAGTAAAAACAGTCAATAGTAAAAAATAAAACTATGAATTCAAATATTAAAATATCGTATCCGGGCTCGGAGAAGGTGTATATGCAAGGCACTATATATCCGGATGTTAGAGTCGGGATGCGTCTCGTCAGACAGATGCCGACAGTAGTGATGAAAGGCGATGAGAGGATAGAGATGCCGAATCCTTCCATTTATATTTATGACACTTCAGGACCTTATAGCGATGAGAATGTCAGCATCGACTTAGAGAAAGGACTGCCGCGACTGAGAGAGGCGTGGATTAGAGCGCGTGCTGAGAGAGACGCCGATAATATAGGTCAGATGTATTACGCCAAGAAAGGCATCATCACTCCGGAGATGGAATATGT
>JAZOCI010000025.1:0-11030 GCA_045596465.1 Bacteroidales bacterium
ATCGCGTGCTGTTCCCCAGTTAGGGCATAAGTGACTTGCGCCTGGTCCTTGGAATACTCTCAATCCCGAACCTGCAACATGTTCTACATTTTCAAAGTCGAATACGAAAGTAGTAAGTTTAGATAATGTTTCTACGCATGCTTCTTCTGAATGTTCTGATTCTTGGTCAGCAGAAGCTGTAACTGTGAAGCAGTAGTTTGTTCCTGGTGTTAAATCCTTAACGACGTATGTTGTGCCTGATAATACTGTTGCAATAGCTGTTTCATTACCTTTTTGATATACTTTATAGCTTGTTGCTTTTTCTGATGCAGTCCATGACAATTCTATTTCAGTATCGCTCAAAGCCTCAGCTGTCAAGTTTGTTGGAGCTTCTGGTTTTACTTCTTCCTCATCTGCGCCTGCGAAAGTAAGTATTATACAATTGTTAAAAGCTCTTGTAGAACCATTACCATTCATATTAGAAGGGTCTTTATCATTACCTCCATTATAGCTGATTGCTGTATTGGTAGTAGTATATTTATGGAAGTATACAGGAGGATATACCATAGATCCAGTTTTATCATATACGCATAACATAAGGTTATCTCCCGTATATTCAAATTTTCTATCGAGTGTAATTTCTATCAATTCTGTTTCAGCAATGCTTACAGCACCACTAAAGAACAAATCATCGTTATCTACCGAAAACCAGCTATTATTATCTTCAATAGTATTTCTGGTTGTGTTTTGCAAGTAAATATTCCACTCGCGATTCATTGTGCCAGTTTTATCTACTTTGAATGCAATTTTGGAAATCTTACCTGTTTTACCAATTTCAGATGCTTTGTATATCTGTTGTGAAACAGAGTAAGACTGTTCTGTATTTACCGGCAATCTATAATCAGATCCGGAGGAGCTACCAACAGTTATTGTTTCTGGTTCTTGTGCGTTAAGGTTAAATAAACCTAATACGCATAATGCTGTAATAAGTAATAATTTTCTCATGATATTTTATTTTAATTGTCTAAAGTCTACGGTATAAGGGTCTTAGACGCACGTCCGTGCGACTCTACAGGATTCACGATAATCTCATGTAGAGACATACGGACGTATGTCTTAAAAAAAATCTTAATTTTTAACAAATCTCTTAACGATGTTTCCGTTATCAGTCTTGATATTGACGAAATAAATGCCTGTTTCTAAATCAGCGACATTAACGCTATGAACAAAGTCTGTAGTCTGTAGACTGTTGACTTTTGTCTGACGACCATAAATGTCGTAAATAGCAACTTCTTTTACTTGAACTTCTGTTGCGATTAACAACTCCTCTTTAGCAGGATTTGGATAAACATTGAAAGATGCTGTGTTTTCTTCTATTGAATATGAATCATTAAAGACGAATTTGATATTCGGAATCTGCAATAAATACTCATTGACAGGTTCTGCCTTAGCTATCACGTCAAATACATAGTTGTTACCTTCGTTTCTGTTATATGCGCATCTTGGAGCTTCAGTGTCTGGCATCTCAAAACAAGCGAAATAGCTATCCTGATATTCAGCCACTCCTGTCATATCGTTTATACAAACTAAGATATTACCGCCTGTATATAAGAAACCTTTTGTCAATTCTATCTCAATCCATGCGCTTGGAGTGAAAGCGATCTCGCCTGAGAAGTAGATGTCTTCTGTAGTAAGTTGTTCGAGCTTACGATCCTGTACGTTGAAAGCGCTGTTTTCTGTATTTACCAAAAAGACATCAATATAACGAGCGTCGGTCTCATACCATGTCATATCTGTTTTAAAAGCTATTTTTGTAATCCAGCCTTCTGTCTTGCCAATCTCTTCTGCTAAATAATATTGTTGAGAGACAGAATTCGTACAAGATGTAAAAATAGGTACGTATCTGCTCATCATATCCTTAGTATATGAACCTACGGTACCGTCAATAATAACTTCATTCTCTTGTGCTCTGAGCGTCCCGAACATGCCAAGCACACATAGTGTAATAAGTAAAATTTTCTTCATATTCATTAAATTTAGATTAAAAATTTTCTATAGCAAAGATTTTACAAATATACAATTAATTTTTGAATTATGGAAACCATTTTTTAAAAAAGTCTACGGTCTACAGTCCTAAGTCTACATGTAGAGATACGACATATTGCACATGTAAAATTAACAATATGTAATTGATGTGTCTGAAAAGAAATAATTATATCTTTGTATCAAAATCCAGAAGTTATGAAATCGTATTTTTTCAAACACATTATTAATTTATTCTATCCTGATGTATGTTCGGCTTGCGGCTGTCTCCTGACTGGAGATGAGAAAACTGTTTGTCTTTCATGTCATCATCTTTTACCTAAGACATTTTATGAGAAGTATGCCGACAATCCTTTGGCGCAGATGTTTTGGGGACAGACTGATTTTCATGCTGTGACAGCGGAATATTTTTTCAGTAAGACGGGCAAGATTCAGCATCTGCTTCATCAGCTTAAATATAAAGGCGATAAAGACGCGGGATATTTTCTCGGACGGCAATTGGGCAAGAGCATCAAAGACGCCGCTTTGTTTCAAGGCATTGATTATCTTGTGCCAATCCCATTACATCCTAAGAAAGAGCACCTGCGTGGTTATAATCAAAGTTATGTCATAGCACAAGGCGTAGAGGAAGTGACGGGAATTCCAATAGTCAGAGATTGTCTTTACAGAAAGGTATTTACTTCCACGCAAACCAAGAAATCGAGAGAGGAAAGATGGGACAACGTAAAAGATATTTTTGATGTTAAAGATCATAAGACCTTTGAAAACAAACATATCTTATTGATAGACGATGTCTTGACGACAGGAGCGACACTTAAAGCAGTTGCAATGACTTTGTCGAAGATTTCAAATATAAAAATCAGCGCCGCAACAGCAGCATGCACAGGGTAAGAAGTCAATATGTAGGGACGCGGCTTGCCATGTCCGAACTTCATATAAAACATGGAGCTGCCCTGAATTAGAGCAGCTTCTCATTCTTAATATTTTAAGACGCACGTCCGTGCGCCTCTACTGGATATATGACAATCTCCCGTAGAGACATACGGACATATGTCTAAAAAACATTTCTTATTTCTTAACAAATCTCTTCACGACGTTTCCGTTTTCTGTCTTGATGTTGACGAAGTAGATGCCACTGTTCAATTCAGAAACATTAATGCTGTGAACAAAGTCTGTAGTCTGTAGACCGCAGACCGTAGTCTGACGACCGTAGATGTCGTAAATAGAAACTTCTTCAACACGAAGTTCTGTTGCGAGGAACAATTCACTTCCGACAGGATTTGGATATACGCTGAATGAAGATGCGAGTTCTTCAAGAGCTAATTCGTCAGAGCCTGTAGTTATGCACGCCGCTTCCGATGGTTCGGACCATTCTGTTGGGTAGTTCAAATCATCTATTTGCAATATTGACACTATTGTGAAGCAGTATTCTACTTCCGGAACCACAGTGGCATACGCTGAGGTATCAGCATTAGATACCAAGCCCAAAGGCTCGCCATAGACCATGATTCCGTATCCCAAGGAACCTGCTACAGGGGTCCATGCCAATAATACGGTGGTGTCATTCACTTCAGTAGCTTCCAATCTTTCAGGAGCTCCGACAGCTGTTAATGTTTCGTTGATTGTCTGTGCGTTTGTTGCCATGGCAAAACATAATAGCATGGCGAATGTTGATAAAACTTTCTTCATATACTATTTATTTGATTATAATTTTGCAAGTTAGTACTTCATTATTTGCTGTCAACTTAGCTACATAAACACCGCGTTTGTTGGTCCATGTAATAACGTTTGAACCTGCGTTAAGTTCCACATTATTAATATTGTCTATTTTTCTTCCTGAGAGATCGAATATCTCAATCTGTGCTTTACCTTCATTTGCTACATTGACCATAAATTGTTCGTTCGAATGATAGAAACTGTTGTTATAAGCTGTTGTCTTTTCAATACTTGTAGTATCATTTATATTTTCATCGTCATTACCATCGTCATTACCATTGTCATTACCATTGTCATTACCATCGTCATTACCATCATCATTACCATCGTCATTGGTTCTATAATCTATACGTTGGATTACGTGACGTTCTTCGTACACTTCGCTTCCTTCTTTCTTAAAATCTTCTTTCCATTTGATAATCCAGAATCCTTCTTCTTGGCAGATGTGAGATGTCAATCCAGCGCGTTCCATTTTTCCTGCCACCAATCTATGAGGTTCTTCCAATACGAATTCGCCTGTCGCGGTCTTGAATATAGTGTGATAGACGTCGACGTCGCCATAGCCTGCATTTTGTCGCATGTAGAACAATGCGGCTTCACCTTCGTTGCCTGGTTGCAACGAGTTGTATCCGTAATGAGTTTCTTCGAAGTCCATGAGCATTATGCCTTCGTCGCCGTAGAGCAGTTCGCCTTCTTTCGACACTTTCTGCATTACCATTCTCTGCCAGCTCTGGCCTTCGCTTGTCTCTCTCCAGAATGCGAGGAATCCGTTGCCTGCGGGGTCGGCCATGACCTTGCAGTTGAATTGTCTGAATTCGCTGTAGCTGAGTTTCACGTCGCCTTCGTCTGACGCGCCTTCAAATCCTATTTCGCCGTCTTTGGTGACGTAAGCCATACAAGCAGATTCAATATTAGTATAGCTTCTGTCGTCGTTCCAGCCTAAAATCACGCCTCCGTCGCCAGAAGGTTGCACGTCTAAGATTGTCCATAAAGGAATACTGCCCCAGCCGCCACGATAGATGCGAGTGTCTTCGCTCCATACCGATGTGCCGTCGAAGTCAATCTTACGAGCGTATAAATCCTGACCGCTGCCTTTGGCATAAACGAGAATGAATTGATTCATGCCTGCATCGACCAAATATGGATATTGATAAGTGACAGTCTCAGAGTTGAGACCTACTTCTGTTGGTTCCCATTGTCTCTCGCCATCGGCTGTGATACGTTGAAGATCTATCGCCAATATTTGTCCATGGGAACGCATCCATGCAAAGACGATGCTGCCGTCGGCTAATTCTACCATCTTCATCGCTGCAACCAAATCTCTGCCTTCGCAGAGCATAATGCCGTCGTCGCCCCAGAGCATTTCGCCTTCAGGAGAAATCTTATAGGCGTAGGCTCCCATAAGGTCTTCATATTCGTGAGCGCGCGTGTCGAAGACTGCAATGATGATATTGCCATCTCTGTCGAGATAAATATAATCATTAACAACACAATAGGAACGGTTCGAATAGTCGGAGATAAGAAGTCCCAAGTCGCCGAATTTTCTCACTCCGTCCTTGTCGATAGCCTGAAGACGATACTCGTAGACCACATTGTCGGTGTCGTATTCGTCTACGGCTTCTTTCAAATTAGGACAATAAGCGAGGAAATAAGTCGTTCCGTCTTTCCCGACGACAGTTTCATTGTCGTAGATAGATGTTCCTTCGGGTACGAGAGGAATGCCTGCATTCTCGACCCACTGTCCGAATGCACTGAGCATAGAGACAAACAAAAATAGGGTAGCAAAAATCTTTTTCATAGCAATAGAATTATTTGATTAGTTTAAAAATTTTGTTTGAATATGATGTCATCACATTGACGATATAAGTTCCTTCGTTAAAATCTGAAGTGCATATACTGTTGATATTCTTGTCATTCATGACGCATCTGCCTGTGATGTCGTATATCGCGACGTTGAAGTCTCTGCTCTCGTTGATAATAATATGATCGTTGATATAAGTTATACTTATCTCATCTTCAACTTCATTTATGTTTTCTTCGTCGTCATTGCCGTCGTCATTATTGTCATCATCACTGTTGTTTTCTTCTTTCACATCAAAGAATACGCGCCAGCCGAAGTTCTTGATTTCCATGTTCTGGGTTAAGAGTTTGTCTTTGTCGGAATATATTTTCACATGGCCACGTGGCGATGTTATGCCGTCGCCCCAGATGTCGGCGACTTCTAAGCAATAGTGACCTTTTTCGAGACTTGCCTCGAACTCCAACTCTTCGGCGGTGCCGTTGACGAAGCCTTCGAATTCTTCTATCACATTGCCGTCAATATCTTTAATGACGAAGCTGTTGTCGTCGGAATAATTATCGCATTTGATTTTAATCTTGATGTCGTTTGTTGCCACAACGGGATCGTCGAACGAACCTTTTATCTTATTGCCTTTATAATCTTCGCCGTTAAGAGAGACGAGCGTGACAAGCCAATCATTTTCTTCGACTTGCGTTTCCGTCCAATCGACAGGAATTGAGATTTGTTTCGTTGACAAAGCTGGGACGTTTCCTGTCCACTCGACGGTTTTCGTTGTCTTGTTAAGCTCAATATCGAAGCTTGCGCTTGTTATAGTTTCTGTCGATTTGTTCTCGAGATACAGCTCTACGAATGTGAAGAAATAATTTTTGCCGATAGGGATTTTCGGTTCTGCTATTGAAGCCTCGAGCGGAAGTTTGAAGGAAGAGTGGGTAAGTTTCTTTCCTGCCACGTTGAGAATGTTGGATTCTGTTTCCGATACGAAAGCTATTATCTCCAATTGTTCCGGCACTACTATAACGCCTTTATAGTCGGGAGGCAATGCGTAAGTGTATGACTTGCTGAAGAAATCGCCTTTTTTACACCCGATGAGAGTGTCACCGAGAGCGTCGGTGATATAGTCGCGGAGCACATGTTGGTGCATATATTCGTCGCTGACGCCGCTACCGGCTTGATATCCTTGAATGTTGTTTTGCAATAATGCTACCGACAGTTTGGAAGTGTCGTTTGGAGCGTCTGCTGTCCAATAGCCTTCAACGGTGATGTTAAGTTCTTCTGCGAAATCGTCATATTGGCAGTCGATCCAGAGGTTTACCGGAGCGATTTCTGAGTTTGTCTCTTTCGCTATCATCACCCATGACGATCTGCCGACTATGATGTTATCGTAATATTCTCTGCGGTTCACCATTCCTGAAGGATAGCTGTTGGCACCGTAGAAATCGTGTATCGTCAAGCCGTCGTCGGTGCGTAAATCAATTTGATCTGGTGAAGGCTCGGCATAATGTCCGGCGTGTATTGCAATTACGAATGCCTCGCCTTCTTTTGCCAGCTGAAGAGCCTTAGCCATGGCGTGACCGTCGGGACAGTTGCCACATTTTATTCCTGTATATTCTTCTATCAAGAACTTCTTGTTTTCAGGTTTTGTGCTCACGTTGAAATCGTTGGTCTCTATCGTTCCGTCTTTGAAAATCTTCTGCATATAAAGACGGCTCGGAAGTTCTGTTATATCGACATTAATGTCGTCGTGAGGAAGTATTCTCTTGTCTTCCCACATCGCAATCCAATATTCATTGTCGATGAGCTTGCTGACTTTCAGGTTAGCTCTGCTTTCTGTCATAGGAGAGAAAGCGATAGGATCTAAGACCGAAGTTCCGTCTTCCTTGCTGACTTTCATAAACAGATTCGCGACGTTGTCGATACCCGATGTTCTTTTGTTTTTCATGAAGAATATGGCTATGTTACCTTCGCCGTCGTCGCCAATACATTCATAACCGAAGTTTGTCTCTTCGTAAGGATGTACTTCCACGCCTTCTGGTTCCCAGAGCAGCTCTCCCGACATCGACAGTTTCTGGAGTACGAGCCGCGAGAATTCCTGTCCATAGGAATCTTCGCGATGAAGCACATAAACATGTTGATTTTCTTTGTCGTAATACATCGTAGGAGCGAAACTTCTTAGTGTGTCGGTATATCCTATGGCTTCGCCGCCTTCGCCTGTCACGAATCCATGTTCTCCGTTGTTGAGCACATGAGCGATATATGTCTTTTCGAATTTTGTTCCGTTACGGTCGTCGTACCAGCCCACGAAGACTCCACCTTCGCCGTCAGACATCACTCTCAAGACAAGCCAGAGAGGCACAGAGCCGAAGCCTTCGCGATAGATACGTGTGTCGTCATTCCACACTTCAGAGCCGTCGAAATCTATTTTCTTGGCGTAAAGATCTTGACCGGAACCTTTAGCATAAACCATGATAACCTGATTGTTACCGGCGTTGACGAGATAAGGGAATGTCATAGGAGTAGTGCCGTCGCCCAAGATGACAGGCCCTTCCCATAACATTTCGCCATCTTGCGACACGCGTTCCAAATGAATGGTGCCAATCTCATAGTCGCCGTTCCAAACATATTCCACCCAGGCGAAAAAATAAGAACCGTCTTCTATCTGAACCATAGAGAGACAGCCTTGTGTCGCTTCAGAATATTTGCCTCTGTTGAGGTCGATGCCGTCGTCGCCCCAGAGCATCTCGCCTTCAGGTGAGATTTTATAGAGACGATAATTCTCGTTTACGTTGGTTGTCAAACCTGCATTGATGGCATTGTCGAGAGTCTGATACGCGACGATGGTATTATTGTCTTTGTCCGAGAGCGACAGCTGTTTAGCTGTGGTGTAGAGTTTGGAAGGGAGCTCGTCGACGAGCATGGCGCCATCAGATAATTTACTGTTGCCTTCGTTATCGTGAATGTTGAAATAAGTAGCAATTCCATTGCCGTTTACGCCTGGACCATTCCATACCGTAAGTATCGTTCCATCTGGAATGACGTTAAATTCCCAGTCATAGACGATGGACTCTGGTTCCACAACATTGACTTGATTCTCAAAGTTTTGTGCGGTGACTGTAAAGACAGCTGCATAAAATAAAGTTAAAATGATAAAAAAATGTTTTAGCATGACTTAAAATTTGATAGTTTAATGCCCACGAAGTTAAGAATTTTATGCCAAAATATCAAGAGTTTTTTTGCTTTTTTTAGATAGCTATCAGTTGTTAGATGTTGGGGGTAGGGTGTCAGGATTCAGGGCATCAGAAATTGAGAAACTAAGTTGCTTAGTATCTTGGTACACTCAGAAGTATTTTCAATTTTTCAGATTAAAAAAAGCCACCCTTTTACAGAGCAGCTCTTCATTTTTAAAACTGAAAACTTGAGAACTTGAAAAATTTTCAGATTCTTAGTTTTTAATAAATCGTTTAACGATGTTCCCGTTTTCAGTTTTTATGTTGATAAAGTAAACTCCCGCTCCCAAATCCTGTACGGACACATTGAATGTGTCCATTGAATTCGATGTGGACGCATTCGATCCGTCCTTACAGAGACGACCGTAAATATCATAAATAGCGATTTCTTCAACATGAACTTCTGGTGCGATATGTAATTCATTTCCAACAGGATTTGGATAAATGTTTAATGTTGCTGATAATTCATCAATTCCTTCAACCTCAAATGTTTCTATTCCGTAGGTTGTAGATAGAAATTCTACGAAAGATTCGGCTGATTCTGGTTTGTAATCCTGCAAAAGTATCTTGTGATCTGGAGCGATAAGGACTAATGTAGGGCATGCTACGACTTGATACCAAGCGTAAATCGAGTCGCCTGTATCGCCTCCTGTTCTGGTGTGAATCGTTGGATAAGGAATGTTGAATTCTTCAATCCAACCTGCGGCAGAATATGAAGCACCATGGTCGCTTGGAGATATTTCCATGATATACACGTCTTTCTGGTTGCTGCCTAATCTGTAGTAGGCTTCTACTATTCGCGGTGCATATTCCTTGCAAGGTCCGCATGTAGAGAAGAAGAAATCAAGTAGCACATACTGACCGTTGTCTAATATCTCGAAAAGTTCTATTTCTTCTCCGCCATGAGCTGTCGATTTGAAGTTGATAGCTTCTGTCAATGGTGTTTGTGCGCTGAGGCTGAAGCTTAACAGTAAAGCAAAAGTTAATGGTAAAATTCTTTTCATGATTTATTGATTTTTAAGTTATTATAATGTCGTATTATTGCTACATATATCAGCAGTATCACATTCATCAGCAGTGCGTATATTATTGCTGGTATTGCCATTTCATCACTATTGAAGATGAAAGGTGATGTTGCTATAGTGATGGCTTGTGCCGCGTTTTGCATTCCGACTTCGATGACTATAGTTCTTCTCACTGCAGTGTTAGACTTTGTCATTCTCGATAAGAGAGAACTGCACAGCATTGCCGTCAATATCAGAAACGATACGGTAATTCCTAATATTGCGATATTATCAATTATAGCTTGCGTATTTTGTAAGAAGAATATTAATGCTAACAGCATCAGTGCGGGAAATGCCAATTTGCTGAGGATTTTATTTGTCGAGGCGGCGGCTTCTGGGAAGTGACGTCTAAACATAATTCCCAATATCAAAGGGACGAAAAGCAAGATGATATTTTGTACTATGAGTTTGCCTAAAGGTAAATGTATTTCTATGCCACTTTGTTCGGTGACGAAGTTCGCTGCAAACTCCATGATGAATGGTATCGTAAACATTGTGATGATGCTACTTATAGCGGTAAGTGTCACCGAGAGAGCGACGTCGCCTTTGGCTAACATGGAGAATACGTTGGAAGAACTTCCTCCAGGGCAACACGCTATGAGCATTATTCCCATAAAATATATTGGAGAGAGCTTTAAGAAATATGCTAAGGCAAAAGCTATGACTGGCAATAATACAAGCTGACCTGTCATGCCGATTATGACAGCACGTGGATTACGCACCACATTGGCAAATGATTCTTTGTTTAAATCTGTGCCTAATAAAAACATTAGGACAATCAGAATAGGCATTACAATCCAGATCATATTTAAGTCTATAGTCTATAAGTTAATGAGTTTGTTTACATTGTATTTCATTCGGCAAGTACGAGTACCTCATTATTCAATACTTCAGCTACGCCTCCGTTTATTTCAAAATATTGATATTCGTTATTATTTCCTACTTTAACTTTACCTTGTCCTAAAGAAGCGATCAAGGGCGCATGGTTTTTCAAGATTTCGAACAAACCATCACTTCCAGGCAGCTGCACCAAGTCAGCCTCGCCCTCAAAAATCAACCTCTCCGGTGTTATTATCTTTAAGTTCATATCTTTTAAAGTCTACGGTCTACAGTCTACAGTCAATTATACATCGTTAATTGTCAATTGTTAATTGTTAATTGTTAATTGTTAATTGTCAATTGTTAATTGTTAATTGTCAATTG
>JAZOCI010000026.1:0-4432 GCA_045596465.1 Bacteroidales bacterium
TAAGTCACATTTTCGTGGAACGACTACAGCTTTCGCCGAAGGAACGCTACGAATGTTTCATGGAGCATTTTCCAGGACTTCTTAACAGAGTGAAACTGAAATACGTGGCGGAGTTTCTCGGCATCTCAATCTACACCCTCAGCAGGATTCGTTCGGCGAGATAGTTTTTTCAACCACAGATTTATTAGATTTCTCAGATTGGATTGGCTACAAAATTCCACATTGATAAACGTTTTTTTTGCCATAAAGCAAAAGTTTATTTCTCCTCATATCGTATCTTTGCAAATCATTTGTCAAGATTAATTTTATGTCAAAAATAAACAATTTCAATGCTTCTGTGACTTTCGTCGACACCAAACCTCATTATATTTTGTTAGACGGACTTCGTGGCGTGGCAGCTCTTATGGTTTTATGGTATCACGTATTTGAAGGTTTCGCTTTCGCTAAAGGTTCCATTATAGAGACTTTTAACCACGGACATCTCGGCGTCGATTTCTTCTTCTTGTTGTCAGGATTCGTTATCAGTTACGCGTACGATGATAGATGGTTTAATGACAAAAGTCTAAAGTCTAATGACAAAAGTTCGACGAACAAAAAACTAACCATCTGGAGTTTCTTTAAGCGTCGTCTGATCAGATTACATCCTATGTTGGTGATGGGTGCTTTCATCGGCTTGATATGTTTCTTCATTCAAGGTGGCGTGAAATGGGACGGTACATCCACTCCATTCCATTGGGTTATGATAGCTTTCGTCTTGACATTGTTCTTCATTCCGGCTTATCCTGGAGCGAGTTACGACATTCGCGGCAATGCTGAAATGTTCCCGCTCAACGGACCGAGTTGGTCGCTTTTCTTTGAATATATAGGTAATATTCTTTACGCTCTCTTCATCAGAAAACTCTCTAATAAGATGCTCGTCTTACTCGTCGGTGCAACAGGATTATTATGGATCTGGTTCGTCGCCTTCGACATCTCGGGCTACGATATGATAGGCATCGGCTGGACCTTAGACGCTGTCAATTTCTTCGGAGGATTATTGAGAATGATGTTTCCTTTCACTCTCGGAATGCTGATGGCGCGTAATTTCAGTCAAGAGTCTAAAGTCAAAGGTCAAAAGACATTCTTCACCAAAAATATTTTCTGGATTTCGATAATAATTCTGTTTGCGCTTTTCTCAGTTCCATATTTCCCAAAGACAAGCAACATCAGCGTTAACGGAATCTACGAGCTTGCTTGCATAATGATAGTGTTCCCTCTCATAGTTTGGATTGCAGCTTCGAGCGACAGCGCACAGTCGAAGTTCACGTTAAGAATCAGCAAATTCCTTGGCGACCTTTCTTATCCTTTATATATAGTGCATTATCCTGTGATGTATGTCTTCTACGCCTGGCTTATCAAAAATCAATATTTCACTCTCGGCGAGACATGGCAGATGGTGATATTGGTACTGACAGTATGCATCGTTTTGGCATACGCCTGCTTGAAGTTATACGACGAGCCGATAAGGAAAAGACTCTCTAAGAAATTTCTATCTTAAAGACCTGAAACTTTCCAACAAAGTTCCTGTCGGACATAAATAATTACACCAAGGCTTCTTGATAAAAATTGACAATATCAAGATGACTGTAGCGAATATTGCCACACCGAATCCTATCGACTGATAGTTGAAGATAGGGAAAGGCTCAACGACAGATAAGTCCAACCCTACTCCGAGAGCGAATATTATCAAGAGAGATAATAATGTCACCTTCCTTATAACAGAGAACACCTTATAGACATTAGCTTTTATGGACGAAGACTTTAGACTTTCGTCTTTAGCCTTTAGACTTTTATCTTTAGACTTTATAAGTCCTGCAAATTCCTGAGCTGCGCCGAAAGGACAGAGATACTGACAATAGAAAGCTTTCTTGGTTACCAAAGGTAAGATTATCGACAGAACCGCTATTATTAATATAGGTAATTGTATCGCCAATGAGACGCCGTTTGTGAGCCAGTTGCAGAATAACGACAACGACAACATACTGTTAGTCCAGAAACCGAGAACTGCGATGGAAAGGAGTAAGGTTAATAGTCGCAGAGTTTTCGTGCCTTTGCGTCTATTAAAGAAACATATCGTAGCTAAAACCGTGACTATCAATACGCAGACTTGACGTAGGAAGAGGCTCCAGTCCCAAGAATATAAACGTGCTTTTTGTTGAGATAGCAGCGACATTCGTGTTTGCATCGACTGAGCCATCGCTGTTGAAGAAAACGTACTTCCGCTCACAGCATCGACGTGAAAATTAGCAGCTTCTTCAACAGTAAGCCCGTCCCATAAATCCAAAAATCCGCTTTCAACAACATTGTTTATAAAACTCTTACTTTCTTTGTTTTTACACATCTCGACTTCTATAACCCTCTCATTTTCATCAAGGAAGACATTAAGAGGCGTGACGCTGTTATAACCATAAATCTCATCGCTATAAGGAGAAGTGTTCATAACAGTACCAATGATATTTCCATCATCAAAGACATAATAAAAATTAACATCTTCCAACGCTATGCTGTCGGCATTTTCATAATATTTATTAACATCTTCTAAAGAAATATTAAGATTAAACTTGGGCGACTCTGACTTTGACTCTGACTTTGACAATTGGGCATTGACTATTATAAAAACTAACGCAATTATGATAAGATAATTCAATACTTTATTTAATATTTTCATGGATTTATTTTTTGCAAAAGTAAAAAATCGTTAAGAATTAAATTTGCATAACAAAAAATAATTTTACTTGTTTGACATGTAACAATTTTCCAAATGATTTTTTTAACTTTGTGGCTTAATAAAAAAAACATTATCATGAGTAAGATTCAAGATGACAACAAACTATATTCTTTTTTAAGACCGTATGTAGATTATCATGTAAGAAAGGCTTTTCGTCGTTATAAAGTCGTTGGTTATGATAAGATTCCACAAAATGCCGCATGTATTTTCGGAGCCAATCACACTAACACTTTGATGGATGCATTAGTGCTTCTCTGCATGAACCACGAGAAAAAAGTATTCATAGCAAGAGGCGACATTTTCAAGAAGCCTACGGTAGCCAAGATAATGTTTTTCTTACGCATCCTTCCGATTTATCGTATCCGCGATGGATTTAAAAGCGTAAAAGACAACAACGCAGAAATCATAGATAAAGCTGCCGATGTAGTGCATGATGAGGTAAAACTATTCCTTTATCCAGAAGCTGCTCACAGAACGAAGCATTCGTTACGTCAGCTCAGCAAAGGCATCTTCCATATTGCCTTGAAAGCCAACAACGATTTTGGTCACGAGAAACCCGTCTATTTAGTCCCTACAGGAATAGAATACGGCGATTATTTCCGTTATCGTTCAACAGCTTTGATAACTTTCGGCGAGCCTATCAATGTAACAGAATATGTCAATAATCATAAAGACGAGAATGAGGCTGTCATCCTTAACAACTTACGTGAGATGTTTACAGAACGTCTATCGAGTCTGATTTCATTCATTCCTGATAATGAAGAAAATTATGAAGCCATCTGGGAAATGACGAAGATAAAATCCGGATTGAAAGGCGGTTTAGATGAACGTCTTGAAAATAACCAGAAGACGATAAAAGAGATTTTGGAGTGGAAAGAAAAAGAGCCTGAGAAGGCGAAAGAGAAATTCGAGAAAGTCGATAAGTTCATAAAGAAACGTAAGAAGAAAGGCATCTCTGTCACTTCCGTCACCAAGAAAAATATTTTCGGAACAGTGCTGTGGAAGACCTTAGTCGCTTTATTGGGACTACCTTATTATATAGCTTCGGCTGTCGCTAACCTGCCGATATGGTTAGTGACCAAGATTCTTAAAAACAGTTTCAAGGACAAAGCATGGGGCAACACTGTGAGTTTCGGAGTCGAGTTCGTCTTGCATCCAATCTTAACGACATTATGTATCATTCTTACATTCTGCTTCTTACCTTGGGAGATCGCGACAATATCGACTTTACTTTTTTATCCATCATATATGTACTTTGTCGATTTCGGCGAGTTCTTGAGACGATGGATTTCTGATGTGAAGTGGATGTTTAACTATAAAAAAATGAGGCGTTTTTAAGCGCCTCATTTTTTTTAGAACATCGGTAATTGATAAATAAATCCTAACGAAACACGGTTTGTGCTGTAGTCTTCATGACCAACAGCAATTTCTTCAAACATATAATGACGTCCTACGTATGTGAGGAAGAAATGTAAATTGCTTTCCATCGGATAATATTCTATACCACCGAGATAACCTAATGATGTGCGATATTTACCTTCTTCAATTGCTGGATAATGCAAAGGATAACCATGTGTCGTTGAAGCTGTTTCGTACATGCCTTTTACGAAAACATTCCATTTGTCTGCAAAACGATAATTCAATTTTGTAACTACAGAAAAATAT
>JAZOCI010000027.1:0-17450 GCA_045596465.1 Bacteroidales bacterium
AAAAAAATCGGCATTGCAGCCGCTGCGATCTTTTCAGGAATGCACCATAACGAGATAGAGATAGCATACAACCAAGCGGCTTTCGGCATGCTGAAGTTTCTTTATGTCTCACCCGAGCGTCTCATGACAAAAGAGTTCATCGAAGCCTTGAAAAAGATGAAGGTATGTCTACTCGCCGTCGATGAGTCGCATTGCATCTCACAATGGGGCTACGATTTCCGTCCTCCTTATCTGAAAATAGCTGAGATAAGGAAATATATTCCAAGCACACCCGTCCTAGCACTCACCGCCACCGCGACACCAAAAGTCGTGGAAGACATTCAATATCGTTTAGGTTTTAAAGAACGTAATGTTTTTCAGACAAGTTACGAGCGTAAGAACGTGACGTATAACG
The DNA here is from genome assembly GCA_045596465.1 of Bacteroidales bacterium. Taxonomy (GTDB): domain Bacteria; phylum Bacteroidota; class Bacteroidia; order Bacteroidales; family F082; genus Limimorpha. Next base: position 395 of record JAZOCI010000027.1, read on the forward strand.
TGATGTGCGAAGCCGACAAATACGGTTTGATGTATCGGTTGCTCAAGAAGATGGACAAAGGCAGCGGAATAGTTTATGTCAGGAGCCGCAAGCGTACCAAAGTCATCGCCGATTGGTTGCAGTCGGCCGGCATCAGCGCTTCATTTTATCATGCCGGTTTAGATGCCAAGACGCGCGACTACCGACAGCAGATGTGGATGGAAGGAAAGATAAAAGTCATTGTCGCGACCAACGCTTTCGGAATGGGCATCGACAAGCCCGATGTTCGTCTTGTGATACATATAGATTTACCCGACAGTTTGGAGGCTTATTTCCAAGAAGCTGGCAGAGCAGGTCGTGATTTACAGCCGTCGGAGGCTTTTATGTTGGTGGCGGATACAGATATTAAAAGATTAAACGACAATCTGCAAAGCTCCTACCCTGAACTGAATAGGATAAAGACGATTTACGACGCATTAGGAAATTATCTTCAGATCCCTATAGGCGCAGGTGAAAATCAGGAATACAATTTCAACATCAACGAGTTTGCTCAATATTACAACTTCCCATTATTGGAAGTCTTCAACGCAATAAAACTTATTGAAAGAGAAGGCATCTTCGTATTATCTGATGCTTTACGCACTCCTACGAAGATTCATATCAAGGCAAGCAGAGAAGACTTGTATCGTTTTCAAATAGAATATAAGGAATACGACACATTGATTAAATATATGTTGCGAAATCTTCCAGGAGTACTCAGCGACTTCGTCAATATCAGAGAGGAAACCATATCCCAAAAGACAGGATTGCCTATCGACAAGATAGAACGTCAGCTTAAGTACTTGGACAGTTTGAACTTCCTTACATATATTCCGCGCAACGATAAGCCTAAGATTCAGTTTTTGACAGAACGATTAGACACCAAATATTTTCATTTGTCTGATGAGATTTACAGGAATCGTAAAGATGACGCGATGAAACGAGTTCAAGCCGTGATAGATTTTGTCAACAACGACAAGGAATGCCGAAGCGTACAGCTGTTACGATATTTCGGAGAAGATATAAAAAGAAGCTGTGGCGAGTGTGACGTTTGTTCAACAAAAAATAAAAACACTCTAACAGATCAAGAGTATCAAGAAATTAACAAGATAATCGTTGATGAGTTAAAAGAAAACGAAACTAACATTTATGATATTTTGGAGATACTGAAAGACTATCGTGAAGAAAAAGTATTAACAAGTATCAAATGGATGCTCGACAACAATATCATCAAACAAGACGAGGAAGGAGTTTTGACAATTAACAATGTACAATGAAGAATGAGACGCGCCAATGTTTCATGCAATATAAACAAACATTGACACGTCTCTTTTCGAACAAACTCTTTGTTATTTATACTCTCTTATATATTTCAACGCTTCATCAAGTTGACCTTTAACACCTGATGTCATCGTAAGAACCTCTTTATCAGGAGAGAAGCCGACGCCTTCTGGCACAAAGCCTTCATGGGTCTGTATTTCGTATGTTGACGTATAAACATAATGGTTTTCATTTTCCATATCTCCGAAAGGACCTCCGTATGTCATATCCACATAACCAGGAAGTAACGGACCTGTAGCACCGTAAGTACGTTCACCTATCACATAACCTGTTGGAAGTTGCGACACATTATAGGTTGTAATCTCACCCATACTGATTGAATAAATGTTAGACAGCACTACGTATGGAATGTTATCTGCCGACAAATCACGATTTTTTGTTGAAGGCTCTATTGTCATTGGTGACCACACCGAATGTTCGAGGCGCCCCGGACCTTCTTTGTAACGTGTTGACATGACAGAATAATCTTTTTTAATGAAAGGAGCTATCACATGGTTCACATCTGCAGAAGAACCTCCTGTATTACAACGATTATCAAGGATAATACCTGCGAGCTGATTCTTATCTGTTTGTAAAGACGCCTGTTTCCACTTATCTATCAATTGAGCCGCTTTATAATATTTCGACTGCGGATTGTTCACACCTGTCATTATCGTACTCATTCTGTATGAGTTTTGCCACAAATAAGGAATATATCTACCATCAGTAAGTTGGAATAAGATATAACAAACCGATACATAAGAACCATCTACTTGAACATTCTCATATCCGCCATACACCACCTTATAGTCCGGATTTTTATTTGAGGCTACATTTTTGATAAATTGTTGCAATTCTGACGAAAGAGAATAATTGTCTTTATAATAATAATCTCTTGTAACAATCTCTTTATCAGCAGGATTTATAACAAAATTATCATTAGCAAAGGAGGAATTAGAGTAGACAGGATGAATATTTTTCAGTTGCACCGACATGTGATGGTCGATAAGCCCACCCATTATCTCATCATAAAGAGCCTGTAATTCTTTAGTTTCAACAGCTTTTCCTGATTCATAACGGAAATCCAAGGCTTCGAACTGTGGCATATATTTTTCATACATCGCGTCCCAGTCAGTTTCATCGACGTCCCAGAAGACATAGCCAGTGTTAATGTTATTCCACAGAACGTCAAATTGTTCCGCGTATGTAGAATAAGACATTTTTGTTGTCTCGCCGATGTAAGGAACATAATCTGGAGATTTTCTACACGAACTGAGAATCAACATTATATATATGAATAGTAATGATATTTTGCGCATGGTATTATAATTTATAGATTACACCTAATGTTAATGACAACGTATTGTTATAGCGAGGGTCTACCGCCAACTCATTTATTTTCATATAACTTGTCAAGTCGTAATAGAAAATCGCATCTAATTCGAGAACTATATTATCGCTAAGGTCGCAGCTCAATCCAGGACCTCCGACGAGACCAGCCGCAATACGGTTATGATATTGGTTAAACTCCATTTTCTCATCAAAAGACATAACATCGATTGACATATTTATCGTTTTACCGCTTATTTCAGACGACAGCCAATAACCAACAAACCCGCCCATCAGGAAATGTCCGCGTAATTTTACGCCACCGAAAGTGAAATCGGCCATGACAGGAAGCGTGAGATAATTGTTTTTATGGTCGGTATAAACTTCTTTCACGAAATTAAGATTACGTTTCATGGTATGAGAACGTGTCAACATTTCGACATTGGCTCTCATTGCAAACCAATCATTCACCTGATAACGAATTATAAGGCCATAGTCGAGACCTTTTTTACCATGATAAGTCTCGTCGATACGACCCGCATTGGAGCGAGTGATGGAATTGAAGTCGGCACCGCCCTTCAATCCAATTCCCAATTGCGCATTAACTCTTGCAGTCAGCGCAACAAAAAATACTAAAATCAACAATTTTACTTTGTTCATAATTTCTATTTTTATGCGATGCAAATTTAGCAAATTAAGCAATAAAAAAAAAGACCGCCGAAGCGATCTTTTACATTTTTATCGTGACATTTTAGAGACCTTTAACAAGTTCTGCACCTGCTTTAAATTTTACGACGGTCTTTTCAGCAATCATAATTTCCTTGCCTGTTTGTGGATTACGACCTTTTCTTGCTGGATGCTTCGTTGTCGAGAATGTTCCAAATCCAACTAATGAGATACGATCTCCTTTGTGTAATGCTTCTGACGATGCGTCCATGAATGCTTCGAGTGCTTTTTTAGCATCAACTTTTGTCAAACCTGCCTTTTCTGCAATGACACTTACTAATTCTGCTTTATTCATATCAATAATTTAATTTAAAGAGTTACTAAATAACAATAACTTAACTGATTTCGCTTACAAATCTAATTATTAATTATCATAAAAGCAAATATTTTTTAAGAAAAAATCCATTAAGTATTCAAATTCACAAAATGATTTTCAACACATTTTCCCAAAATGCTTGTATTTACTAAAAAAAACAGCAATCTGTTACGTTTCAACTCGTTAGAATATTTTTTCATTTTTTTATTACAAACAATAAAAATAATATTACTTTTTGCTTCATTTTTATAACGAATGACTTAAAAAAAACATTATTTTTATCACAAATAAGTCTCAATTTATAAAATTTCACATCACTTTCCATTCATTATCAATACGTGTTCCTCGCAAGAAATCAGCTATAGGCATCGCTTTTTTCCCAGCTTGCTGTATCTTCTTTATAGAAATGTTAAAATCTTTTAACACAACATCTAAATACGACCTCCCGTCTGTATCAAGTTGATACAACTGTTTGCTTCCAGATTTATTCTCTTTAAGACTTACTTCAAAAACTTTAATATCCAAAGTTTCGTCATTATCAGAAACGAATTGAGTGTGCGCGGCAGGATACGGCGACAATCCTCTGATGAAATCATATATCGACTTCGCGTCTTTTGTCCAGTCAATTCTACAATCTTCCTTGAAAATCTTAGGCGCCGGTTTCAACAGCATATTCTCCTTCTGAATTATAACTTCCTGACTTTGAGAATGGACTCTCCCCTCCTCTATCATCTTTAACGTCTCAACGACGACTTTATTTCCGAGCAACATCAATTTATCGTGCAATGCTCCTGCCGTCTCATCATCTTCAACGACGACTTTCTCCTGCATGATAATCTCACCCGTATCAATCTCTCTATCAAGAAGAAAAGTCGTAAGACCAGTTTCTTTCTCGCCATTTATGATAGCGTGATTTATAGGAGCCGCACCACGATATTGAGGCAACAACGACGCATGAAGATTAAAAGTCCCCATAGGAGGCATACTCCAAACGACTTCAGGTAACATTCTGAAAGCTACCACGACGAACAGATCGGCTTTATATGACGAAAGTTCCTCAATGAAATCTGGTGACTTCAGGCTTACAGGCTGCATTATCGGAAGATTATATTTCAAAGCTGTCAGCTTAACATCTGAACTTTGTATTTTCTTACCTCTTCCTGCAGGTTTATCAGGAACCGTCACAACAGCCGCGACTTCATAACCTGCTGATATTATTGCTTCTAACTGCGACGATGCAAATTCAGGCGTACCAAAATATACTATTCTCATATCTCTTTTATTTAACACTGACTCTGACATAAACTTATTAACTTATTGACCTATTAACTTGTTGTCTCTTAACGTATTCCTTTCTTGCGTATGATAAAAAGAATACAACAGAAATAACACTGACTATCACGGACATTAAAAATGCTGAGTTATAACCACCGAGATGCTCCGCCACATAACCGCCACCAATGATTCCCAAACCAACACCTAAGTCCCAGGAAGTCAATATTGTAGCATTAGCAGTTCCTCTTTTGTCGTTCGACGCCATATTCAAGAACATCGTTTGAACAGCAGGATACATACTTCCCTGACCGAAACCTATCACGATAGCGGAGATATAATACCCGTAAAGATTCTGCCAGAAGGCGAAAAGCGAATATCCGACGGCAACGCATATCACTCCGTAGGACGCATTTCTGACGATGAAACCTTTGCTCAGATAACGTACTCCAAAAAATCGTGACATTATCAAACCGACTGCGAAGAGCATGAAAAATGTTCCTGTTCCGGTGGTAATATCCAAAACATCTTGACTATAAATCGCGATATATGTGGAAAGGACGCCGTATGCCAAGGCAATCAAGGCGATGCAAATTCCTTGGCTCCAGCCTTCAAGCATGATAAATCGGTCTAACGACATCTTCTTCTTATCCAAAACAGGCGGACGATATTTGCAATCGATGCTTGTATTTATGACAAGTCCCAACAAAGCCGTCACCAACGACACCGTAAACAAGATATTATAGTTGTCGTAATGCGTGAAAAGCCAGAGACTTAAGGTCGGGCCGACAGCCATCGCGAAGTTATTGCTAAGTCCCCAATAGCCTATTCCCTCGCCTCTTCTTTGAGAAGGAAGCACGTCAATTGCGACGGTACTGCTCGACACTGAAGTCAAGCCAAAAGGAACTCCGTGCAATGTCCTGATGACTGCGAATAAAATCAGGGAGAAGGTAAAATAATAACCGAGGAAGAACAAGGCGAAGCTCGCGAAACCTATGAGAAGCACTTTTTTCCTTGAAAACCTATCGACGATATAGCCACTGAAAACGCGTATTGCGAGAGCCGCGATGCTATATCCGCTCAACACTAAACCTATCATCGCCTTATCCGCATCGAAGACATCGCGCAGATACAAAGGCAAAAGTGGCGTCACAAAATAAAACGAGAAATACAACATAAAATTAGCTATCCAAACCTTCAGATAATCACCTGCGAACAACTTCGGTTTTTCCTCTAACTCAATTGCCTGTCTCATAAAAATAATCTTAAAAAAAACACCCGACTCGTTTTGAATCGGGTGTCAAAATACATATTTACAATATTATTTCATTTCAGCCTGTGCTCTTGCGATGTTTTTCTCAATGCTAAAGCCTTCGTTGCTGTTAGGATAATCTGCTTTTATCATGTTATAAACATTGATTGCGTTTTGATAGTCGCCAGCCATTTCGTAAGCCATACCTGCTCTGAGCAAGTACATTGGTGAAGTGAAGCTGTTTTCTGATTTTGTTGCAGCGCTGACATAACATTTTGCAGCTTCTGCCACGTTACCTAATTCCATATAAGCATCTGCCAAAGCACCTAATGCCAATGATGAAACGAGGACATCTTTACCTTTATATGATTTAAGATATTCAACAGCTTTATTGAAATCGCCAGTATTGAGGCAACAGATACCTGCGTAATATTTCGCCAAATTAGCTGTTTTTGTACCGCCGAACTCATTGATGACATCTACAAAACCGAGATAGTTGCCGTCGCCGTTCAATGCCGTTGCAAAATTATCATTTTCAAAATACTTTTCAGCATGATATATTGCAGTTTGAGCATCTGTCTCGCGTGGTTCCAAATAATACTTCTTAACTCCAAAGAAAGCAAGAACTGCAACAATCATTATAGCTATCACCACATAGATAGCCTTCTGATTATCAATAACAAATTGTTCTGCTTTTGTCAACGTTGTTTCAATCGATTCGAGGCGTTCATCACCTTCATTCTTTACATTTTGTTTTGCCATATCAATAGATTTTTTTCGAAGTGCAAATTTAGTTTTTTTATCTGAAAAAACAACAAAAATTTTAAATATATTTGCTCAATATTTTTTCGTGATAAAAACTCTAAATAATCACGATTATACATTATTAATATAGCACGATTTTTTTAACATAAACACGAAGATATGTCACCAAGAGATCAGGAATTATACAAATTCTTACAACAGTTTACGACAGAAGAAAGAAAAAAGCGTTTTGAAGAAGTTCTCAACTACAGGACACGTCATGTGACTGTCGTTTTGGAAGATATTTATCAGTCGCACAACGCGAGTGCTGTTTTAAGAAGCTGCGACATCAATGGCATTCAAGATATTCACGTCATTGAAAACCGTTGGGTTTACAACGTAAATCCCGACATCGTGGTTGGAAGCGTAAAATGGTTAAACCTGAAAAAATATAACGAGAATGATTTCAACACTCCTGAAGCCTTCGACAATCTTCATAAAAAAGGTTATAAAATCGTGGCCACATGTCCGCATCAAGACGACTTCACTCCAGAAAAACTTCCATTAGACGAACCTGTCGCCATTGTCTTCGGAACAGAAAAAACTGGTCTAAGTGATTATGCTTTAGAACACGCCGACATGTACGTAAAGATTCCAATGTTCGGATTTACAGAAAGTTATAATATCAGTGTTTCTGCCGCTTTGATGATGTACACTCTCACGCAACGTTTACACAAAAGCAATATCGACTGGCATCTCACTGAAGAAGAGAAAGATGAGTTACGTTTGGATTGGAACAAGAAAAGCATCAAACGATTCTGGGAATTCGAGAAGAAATTCAGAGACTCACATCCGGAGTTTTATTAATTCATAATTCACGATTCATAATGCATAATCAGCGATAAAAAAAATAATTATGAATTATGCATTATGAATTCTTAATTACTCTGTATACGAGTTCCTCTCCCGGTCGAGCGAGACGCATTCTTTCACGTTGCTCATCAGCGAGTTCAAAGTATAACCTATCGGCATCGACTTCAAATCCGGCTTTGCACAGAATTTCAGCATAGTCGCGACCGAATTGACGAACATGGTCGTATTGACCGAAAAGTCGCTCGCGCTCCTTCGGATCAGTTATCGTCGGATCTTCGAAAGTATCAACATTAGGATTTATAGGAACCATCAATATGGCCCAGCCTTTAGGCTTTAAGATTCTTTTGATTTCAGAAAATGCTTTACCCACATTATCAACATGTTCCAAGACATGATTACAAATCACGACATCGTAAGTATCATCTGGAAGATTTATATTCGTGACATCTAAATGCAAGTCAGCGATTGGAGAGTCCAAGTCGGCTGTGGTATAATCCAAATTCTTTAAATTCTTAAATCTTTTTAAGAAAGGTTGCTCAGGAGCAAAGTGCAACACTTTCAAATTATCTGTAAAAAACACAGTCTTCTCTTTAAGATAAAGCCATAGCAGACGATGACGTTCTAAAGACAAACAATTGGGGCACAGACGATTATCCATCGCTTCACCATAGCCGTAAGGCAAGAACTTACGAAAATGCTTTCCACAAATCGGGCATTCCACTTTATTACCGAAATAAAACGGCCTTATCAAAATGCTGAATAAATAACTAAATTTTATTAACAATTGTCGTGGAAATATCTTTGTTAAAAGTGAAATCAGTTTTTTCATATTAATATTTCAAAATACTATTATACAATTTCATAATCGTTTCTGTCATTTTCGACCATTCATATTTCTTCTTTTCTTCTATGATATTAGCTTCAAAAGCATCTTTTCTATCATTATCATAAAAGTCACATATTGCATCGGCAATCTTTTTCGGTTCAGGCTCAACGACATAACCCACTTTTCCTTCGGGGACTATCTCACGTAATCCGCCAACATCGGTCACAAGCATAGGTTTCTCGAAATGATACGCCACCTGAGTCACTCCGCTTTGAGTTGCAGACTTGTAAGGCTGAACAACCATATCAGCAAGGTTGAAAAAGTTTTTAACCTCTTCATCAGGAATATATCTGTCACAGATTATTACCTTATCGTTAATCTTATAATTATCAATCATTTGCAGATAAGGTTCTTTCTTATCATAAAATTCTCCGGCAACGACAAGTTTCAAAGGATAATTATCCAAACGCTCATCAGCCATCGCTTTTAACAGAAGATCCAAGCCTTTATATTCGCGAATCAAACCGAAGAAAAGGAGATAATTATATTTATCATCGAGATATAAACTATTGACAGCCACCACCCTATCTTCCTTATCGCCATAATGGTCGTAGAGAGGGTGCGGAGTAAATGATTTCGGTTTCGATTTCTTATCCAATTTAGAGACATCGTTCAAGACCGATTTGGAGAGAGCCGCAAAAGCATCCATTCTTTTCACGAAACAAGGAGAAAACAACTTATCGAGCAACGATTTCTCGTGAGGCATCATATTGTGAACCAAACCGATACAGCGTGAGAACTTATTTTTCTCAATGATTTTAGCCATCGTTGCATAACAAGGAGCGAAGAACGACATCCAATATGCAAATATCACAATATCAGGATTTTTGGATCTTATCTCTTTTGCCGTTTTAATCCATGTGAAAGGATTTACGGAATTGATTTTTCTAAAAATCTTTATATCTTTCGGTGCTGGCGCGTCAGAATATTGAGTCTTACCAGGAAACAACATCGACGGATATTGAAGCGTAAATGTATATAACTCAATATCAGCATTTTCTACCAAAAACTCATTAGCGAGTCGATCAGTAAAAGCCGCTATCCCACCTCTATAAGGATGCGAAGGTCCTACAATTATTATTTTCATGCTACGGTTTCAGTATTCAGGATTTGGATATATTACTTAATTTTATTTAAGATATTCTTGACGAACTTCTTTGTCGGATAATCGTTGTCGTTGAACACATGATAGAGTTCCGACATAAGCGGATATGCGTTTATATCTATATGACTATCTTGCACTTTCTGATAAAACACATCGACGGCGATACGACCTTCGAGCACGACTTTCTCTGAGATGCCACTGTTGAAGAAGCCTTTACCGATGAGCAATCCCAAGGTTCTGTTACGACTCATATCGTTGAGTGAAGTCAAGGCAAAATCACCGAAACCACAATAATTGAACATTGTTATATCCTGACCTCCGAAAGCAATCATAAGACTTCGCATTTCATTGATAGCCTTAGTGATAAATAAAGATCTCATATTAGCGGAGTCGTAGTTTGCATCTAACATACCGATGATGATAGCGTAAATATTTTTCAAGATACTTGCATATTCCACGCCGTTGATGTCGTTAGAATAGTCGAATCTGATATTTGTATTTTCAAACAAATCAGCCACTTCGCTGAAACATTCGTTATTTGTACAAGCCAAAGTAAAACCTGTTTCTTGACGATTTATAATCTCACGAGCGAAAGAAGGACCTTTCATCATCATGAAAGTGTTCGGGAAATGATCGATGAGACAATTTGGAATCAAGGCATCGCCTTTGCCAAAACCTTTGGCGAGGTTCACTATTATGGCTTTCGGATTGATGTAATCTTTCTTATCGAAGAGATAACCGACGACAGCAGTCGAAGGTATCGCCATGAAAATCACATCTGCATCTTTTAAAATCTCAGTATCTGTGGTCGCCTTAAGACTTCTCGACAACTTAATGTTAGGGAAATAATTTATGTTAAGTCTTTGATTGTTGATAGACTCAACAACTTCTTCTTCAATAGACAGCAAGGTAATATCGTCTATACCCTTTCTCGCCAACACATTACCCACTGCTGTTCCGATAGCGCCGCTACCGACAAAAACAACCTTTTTCATAAAAAAAATATTTTATGCAAAGTTAAAATAATTATTCCTATTTAACAAAGAAAAATCACCTTAAATTTAAAGACATAAAGTTATGAAGTTATGAAGTTATGGAGTTATGAAGTTATGAAGTTGAAGAATCATTATATCACTGAACATTTAACAACTCTACTGTCATCGTTTTCTCCCAAAGTTATTTCAACCTTAATAAAATGTTCTGGCATCAGAGGATCAATAAGTTCCGGCCATTCCAAGAGACAAAGGTTTCCTGCATAAAAATAATCTTCATAACCGATGTCGAAGACTTCCTCCAAACTTTTTATCCTATAAAAATCAAAATGGAAAATAGAGTCGAAAGTATCAGTCTGATATTCATTTACTAAAGCGAAAGTAGGACTATTGACTTCATCTTGCACTCCTAATTTTGAACAAAGATTTTTAATCAAGGTTGTCTTGCCCGCTCCCATATTTCCATAAAAAGCCACGATATTAGATTTATCGCGCCAACTTATCAGTAAATCAGAGACTTTAGAAAGTTCTTCAATATTGTTTATTTCAAATGTTATTTCTTGCATTGTTAAAATTTATTTACTTTTCAGATATGCCACAGGAATAAGCATCTCATTCATCGAGATACCGCCATGTTGGAATGTGTTTTTATAATAATTGACGTAATAGTTATAATTGTTAGGATAAGCGAAGAAATCGTTGGAACGACAGAAGACGTAACTTGTACTCACGTTCACTTTCGGCAAGAAAATCTTTTCCGGATCTCGAATCTCAAAGACTTCTTTAGCATTATATTTCAAGCTCTTACCATATTTATAACGAAGATTTGTATTGACGGCTTTATCGCCCAAAATCTTAACAGGATCTTTAACCCAAACCGAGCCATGATCAGTCGTGACTATGACATCGCATTTTTTATGAGAGATGAATTTCATGATGTCGAAAAGCGAAGAATGTTCAAACCACGAAAGCATCAAAGATCGATACGCCTGCTCATCGGCAGCTAACTCTCTGATTATCTCCATCTCAGTACGAGCGTGCGACAACATATCGACGAAGTTATAGACAATCACATTCAATTTATTCTGCATCAGGTTCGACATCTGTTCAGCAAGTTTCTTTCCAGCCGCAAGATTCAACACCTTATTATATGAATATTTTATGTTCTTGCCAAAACGTTTCAAATGTTCACCTAACAACTCTTCTTCATATTGATTCTTAGTTCCTTCGTCTTCCTCATCGACCCAATACTTCGGGAAACGACGTTTTATCTCCAACGGCATCAGACCTGCGAATATCGAATTACGCGCATATTGTGTCGTCGTCGGTAAGATACTATAATAAATATCATCATTTTCAGTACGGAAATATGGTTCCAACAAAGTCTGTATCGACTTCCACTGGTCGTAACGTAAGTTATCAATCAGTATGAAAAACAATGGTTTGTCGCTATCATCGAGACGAGGAATGACTTTATCTCTTATCAAAGTGTGAGAAAGTGTAGGTTTGTTCTCGGAATTTGGCTGTATCCAGTCGATGTAATTACGCTCGACATAGCGCGAGAAAACATTGTCGGCTTCCAACTTCTGCATCGAAAGAACTTCCTTGATTCCCTCGTCATTAGATTTCTGCAGTTCCAACTCCCAACGCGTCAGGTTCTTATAAACGTCAATCCATTCGTTATAGTTGAGATTATTGTTTATATCCATTCCGATCTTACGAAATTCCTGCTGATATTTAGAAGTCGACTTCTCATCGACGAGCTGTTTCTGTTCAAGGTTTCTCTTCAAAGAAAGCAGAATCTGGTTAGGATTTACTGGTTTGATAAGATAATCAGCAATCTTACTTCCTATGGCATCTTCCATGATACTCTCTTCCTCACTCTTGGTAATCATCACGATAGGAAGATTCGGATATTCAGCCTTGATTCTCTCCAAAGTCTCGACACCGGAAATACCAGGCATCTGCTCATCTAAGAACACTATATCAAAATGACGCTCACGAACCAAGTCAATAGCCTCACTGCCATTATTGGTCGTAACGACATCATAACCTTTCTTTTCCAAAAACATTATATGCGGGCGTAGAAGCTCTATCTCATCATCAGCCCAAAGAATTGTTGTTTTTATCATATTTTTAAGTCTACTGTCAAAAGACAAAAGTCTAAAGACATTGTTATAATCGATATATTTTTAACGGAGACATTTAAAAATTGTTTTACAAAAATAAAAAAAATATCAGGACGCACATCCACACAATTTTCAATTGCTAAATTTTTCAGTCACACGTCCGTGTGACTCTACATGATGCGATGGAACAACATCAATACGTATGCGATACGCCCCTGCAATTGTTAATTGTTAATTATTAATTGTTAATTGTAAATTGTTAATAATGTCTCTCGCAATCATCGCGTTCTCCCCTATTTCCTCTGCCGCCTTATCTCCTGCTTTGCCATGAAGATAAACTCCGAGCAATGTCGCTTCCTGTGGCGTATATCGTTGAGCAAGAAGCGACAATATCATTCCCGTCAAGACATCGCCGCTTCCGGCAGTCGCCATTCCAGGATTGCCTGTTGAGTTGAAGAAACATGTTCCGTTAGGAAATGTTATTGCGGTATGCGCGCCTTTCAACACAATAATAATATTATGTGTTACCGACATTTTTCTCTGAAGCTCCAAACGTTCGTATGAATTATTCGTCTTCCCGAACAGACGCTCGAACTCCTTAGGATGCGGCGTAAGTATCGTATTATCAGGCAAGAATGAAATCCAAGTCTTATTTTCTGAAATTATATTAAGAGCGTCAGCATCTAAAACCAAAGGCTGCGTTGCCTCTTGTATTATCTTCTTCAACAAAGTCGCTGTTTCAGGATTCTTGCCAATTCCTGGTCCTACACCGATTGCAGTATATGGAATAATGTCGTCTATTTCAGTACAATGCGTTTCAGATCTGTCGATACTCGTCATCGCTTCCGGAAGATATATCTGCATCGGGAGAAGTGCGGCTTTCGGAAGATGTGCCGTGAGAAGTCCGACGCCCGTCCGGAGACAAGCCTCCGCCGCGAGAAGAGCAGCTCCTGTCTTACTAAAAGAACCCGCCACCAACAAAGCGTGACCGTAAGTGCCTTTATGCGAGAACTTGGTACGCTTACGCAATATCGGCATCGCCATGTCTTCTGTGGTGTAGAAATTCAAAGTCTCAACATTATCAATGAAATCCTTATGCAGACCAATATCCAAGACTTCCCATCTTCCTACGAAGGCGTCATTCTCCGGAAACATAAAAGCGAGTTTCGGAAACTGAAAACTCAATGTGTAATCAGCTTTGAAAATAAACTCAGAACTCTGACTCTGATTCTGAAACTCTGTGTCTCTGAGACTCTGAGTCTCCACTCGTTGACCTCCACAGGCAAATAATCCAGATGGAATATCGATAGCGATTCGTATTGCGTTGTTGTCATTCAGATGTTTAATCAGTTCTGCGGCAAAGCCTTCGATGTTTCTATTCAAGCCCGAACCAAAGATAGCATCGATTATTATGTCGTTGTCATTTATCAAAGGAAAATCGTCTTCGGAGAAAACATCGTACATCGGTATCTCGGTTTCTTCTTTCAAACGATTGAAATTTATCTCACAGTCGCGACTCATTTTGTCGGAAACACGTACGACAAACACCTGCGGTATTATTCCTGTGAAATAAAGCATACGAGCGAGAGCGAGACCATCGCCACCATTATTACCAATTCCACAAAAAATTTTAACGGAAACTTCCTTCGTCTTGCAGCGTTTCATAAACCAATCATAAACCTTAGAAGCCGCACGTTCCATCAAATCGACAGAATCAACAGGTTCGTTTTCAATGGTGTAAGCATCAACTTCTCTAATCTTTTCAACAGGAAGAATCTTCATTTTTCAGATATTTTTGTTTCTACAAAGATAACGAAAAGATTAAAGACAAAAGACTAATGGCTAAAGATTTTTTCAATTCATAATGCACAATTCATAATGCATAATCGTGGAAATCACTCAATAATTATGAATTATGAATTATGAATTATGCATTAATAGGGCGTTCCGGCTCCGCCGTCGGGCTTTCCGCTATATCTTTGCTCGCTCCATCTCCACCCCGCTCCCAAAATTCCGTCCCGTTCCCAATTCCCGTTCCCTGCTCCCGTTCCCCATTTCCCGTCCCCGCATGGCTCGCAAAGGATGCCGCTCCAATCCCTAACGCAGGGAGGCTGCCAAAATAAAATTTGTACAAATAGCATACGTCTTCGCAAATATTTTTTGGCACATCATAATACTCGAATACTCTCCTGGAAATAATAATCGTTGATGTCGCATGTGTCAATTAATTCATAAAAGATTTTAACATTTGGACAGCCTAATATTTCATCAAAAAAAATCTGTTGTCTATTTACCGCCGCAGGCATTAAAGAGTATCTTTTCTTAGCTTCATTGGAAAAAATGTAATTATACCAAATTATTCATTGGAAAAAGTGTAAAATATTTTGTTTATTCATTGGAAAAAGTGTAAATTTGCCGACAAATAAGATATACAAACAATGCTTAGAAGAAAAATCGAGTCCATTTTGGCTGAATGGAAAAAATCCGAACATAAGAAACCAATAGTTATAAAAGGAATCCGTCAATGCGGAAAGACATATATTGTCCAAAAATTCGCAAAAGAGAATTATGAGAGTGTGATTTATATGAATTTCATCCTCGAACCTGATAAAAAGTCTGCCTTTACGGGCAATATCGATGTCGATACAATACTACTGAACTTATCCGCCCTTATTCCAGGTAGCCGTTTCATCAGCGGAAAAACCTGTATAATCCTTGATGAGATTCAAGAATGCAGAGAAGCAAGAACGGCTTTGAAATCATTTCAAATAGATGGTCGCTTTGATGTCATTGCAACAGGTTCTCTCTTGGGAGTGAAAGGATATGGAAAGAAAGCGGAAGACGGGCAAGACTCTGTTCCTGTAGGATACGAAACTGTGGTTGAAATGTATCCATTAGATTTTGAGGAATTTTTGTGGGCGAATGGAATAAATGATAAGGTTATTGACACGGTAAAGTCATGCTTTGAAAAGGAAACAACAGTCCCGGAAGGCATCCATAAAGTCATGATGGAACTTTTGTACAGATATGTCATTGTTGGAGGTCTTCCTGAAGTTGTAAATAAATTCTTAGAAACCAGAAACATTGAACTCACATATCAAACTCAGCGAAATCTTATATCTGAATATGAAGAAGACATGATCAAGTATGCTGACGATGTCGACAAAGTTCGTATCCGAGAATGTTTTGAATCCATACCAAAACAATTGTCTAAAGAAAACAAAAAATTCCAATATTCTGCAATACGTAAAGGCGGACGGGCGTCTCAATACACGGGCAGTATTCAATGGCTTGAGGACGCAGGATTGGTTAAGAGATGTTACAATACGCAGATTACGGAGTTGCCATTAGAGGGAAATTCCATGAAAGAATGTTTTAAGTTATACACCGCTGATATTGGGATACTTGTTGCCATGCTTGATTATGGTACTCAGGCAGACATCTTAAAGGGTAATCTTCTGGGATATAAAGGCGCAATATTTGAAAATCTCATGGCTGATTTTCTTTGTAAGTCAGGACAAAAATTGTACTATTTCCATAAAGATAGTGGTTTGGAGTTGGATTTTCTTGTGCGATACAAGGGCGAATGCGTAGTGCTTGAAGTCAAGGCAAAATCAGGCAAAACAAAAAGTCTAAGAACAGTTTTAAAAAACAAAAATGTTTATCATATCAACAATGCCATTAAACTTGGAAATTATAATGTCGGTCGTGAAGAAGAAGTGTTAACGATACCTCTTTACATGGGATTTCTAATAAAAGACAGTATGGCAGATGTTATAGTTCCTGATATTGATTTGAGTTTGCTGACGTAAAGTGTCGTCATATTCATATTTTTTTAACATTTGAACAGCGTAATCTTTCATCAAAAAATCTTTCGTCTTTAGACTTTTGCCTTTAGACTTTTTCCTTATCTTTGCGCTATGAAGAAAAAAGTAAGACAAGCTGAATTTTTGGAAGACGTCAGCATCATCGACGCTGGCGCTGAAGGCATGAGCGTTGCCAAACCTGACGACAAAGTAGTGTTTATCCCATTCGGTGCTCCCGGCGACATCGTCGACATACAAGTCTTTAAGAAAAAGAAAAAATGCTTCGAA
>JAZOCI010000028.1:0-6604 GCA_045596465.1 Bacteroidales bacterium
TCTTCTGCACCCGACCACCGAAGTTCTTCACGAAATAAGAGTTATAACTATTGAAACGACGAGTCATTAGAATAAAATTTTACGATTGCAAAGATAGTTAATTCAATTCATAATGTATAATTCATAATTCATAATTATGAGAAAAGAAATTTATAAAAAACTATTTCCTTTACTTCATTCGTCCGTTGACTTTTATTATTTTTGCAAAAGTGAAAATCAAAAATCAAAATAAATGATTAAACTAAGGAGAATCAGAAATGGAGATAAACACTACACATACGCTTATAACAGGTGACAGCAGAAATTTATCATCGATACCAGACAAATCTGTTCATCTAATAATAACTTCGCCTCCTTATTGGCAACTTAAAGATTATGGAAGTGAGAAGCAGATCGGTTTTCACGATAGCTATGAAGATTACATAAATAATCTTAATATGGTTTGGTCGGAATGTAATCGTATTCTGCATGATGGTTGTCGTTTGTGCATAAACATTGGAGATCAATTTGCTCGTTCTGTGTATTATGGACGTTATAAGGTTATTCCTATCAGGACAGAGATTATTCGTTTTTGCGAGTCGCTTGGAATGGATTATATGGGTGCAATAATCTGGCAGAAACAGACTACGATGAATACAACTGGTGGCGGTGCTGTGATGGGAAGTTTTCCGTATCCAAGAAATGGAATCTTAAAGATAGATTATGAGTTTATACTTATTTTTAAGAAACAAGGTAAAGCCCCAACGCCCAACATAGATCAGAAGAAAATGTCAGAGATGACGAAGGAAGAATGGAATACATATTTTGCTTCACACTGGACTTTTGGAGGAGCAAAACAAGATGGACATATCGCGGTATTCCCAGAAGAATTACCTCGACGTTTGATTAAAATGTTTTCATTTGTAGGAGAGACTGTTTTTGATCCATTTATGGGAAGCGGCACTACAGCTTTAGCGGCCCGTAATCTGCAAAGAAATTCAATAGGATATGAAATAAATCCTGATTTTATAAAATACTATAAGCAAAAAGTTGAATCGTCAATGTTGTTTGACAATTCGACATGTTCTTACAAAGAAGATGAATCATCGTTTGATATTCATCAAAAATTAATGTCCTTGCCGTATTGTTTTAATGATCCTCATAAAATGGAAAATAAAATTGATGTCAAAAAACTTCAATTCGGTTCAAAGATAGACAAGGATAGTAAAGAACGTGAGGATTATTATTCTGTTAAAGACGTTGTTTCACCAAATACGCTATTGTTAAATAACGGAGTTACTGTCAGATTGATAGGGGTAAAGGAAAAACCTTCTGTTAATGGAGCTGCAACAAAATTCCTTGCAGAAAAGACAAAAGGAAGAAAAGTCTTTATGAGATATGATGCTATAAAATACGACTCTGATAATACGCTACTTTGCTATTTGTATTTGGATAATAAAACTTTCATTAATGCCCATTTATTGAAAAATGGTTTAGTAGATGTGGATGATTCTATAGATTTTAAGTATAAAAATAAATTTGAGAAACTGATAAACGCATAATTAATATGGATAAATATTCTATGAATTTTGGCAAGAAGGAACGTGTGCTTAATTATGCATGCCAGACCTATCAATTATCTCGCCCAAATAAAGTCGGTGCGGTAATGGCTTTGATTAGAGAATGCCAACCTAATTCTTTTGAAGAATGGGAACAATGGTATTTTGAAAACGCAAATACCACAGGGAAGAAACCGACAAAGATAACAGCAGAATGTTTGAAAGAACTCGGCACCCGTCTCTTTTACAAAATAACGGAAGTTGTTATTCCTGAATGGAAAAGCGCATTTGAAGAACTTACGGAACAGGATTGTATTGACTATATTTATAATCTGACTATCAATCGTACTTACGATGGTTATATCCGCGAGAAATCTGTTGTTAATGACGGTTTGGCGAAAATATTCCCTGATATAGTCTTTGAGGAAAGTGACCCGGAACTTGATCACGCTGGTGACGTTGATTACGTGGCTAAAGTCGGTGACTCGGCAATAGGGATTCAAATCAAGCCTGTTACTGCGAGTGCTAATTTTGGAAGCTATTCTTTGTCTGAACGAATGAAGGCGAGTTTTGAAGATTTTAAAGAACAATATGGAGGGAATGTCTTTATTGTGTTTAGCTTAGATGGTGAAATAGCTAACAAAGAAGTTATTGAGCAGATAAGAGCAGAAATTGAAAAATTAAAATAAATCATATATGGAAAAATTTCAAGTTGGTGATAAAGTGAATTTCCTTAACGCTACGGGTGGTGGAACAGTGAAGAGAATTATCGACACGAGAATGGTGGAGGTGACTATAGAAGACGGCTTCGACATCCCGGTCTTGATGAGTGACCTCGTCCTTGACTTCCGTTCGCAACCTGATAAACGTCAGCAAATAGTTGATAATGTGCAGAAGGAGATTCAGCAGAAACAAATTATCGAGGAAAAAGAAAATGACGAGGCTCGTAAGAGCGCATTGCGTCGTTTCGGTCGTAACGCTGAAGACGAAGGAATATACCTCGCTTTCGTGCCTCAGGATCAGCAGTGGCTACTGACGGGTTCGCTTGATGTCGTGCTCGTAAATCATACTTAAGCCGACGCTTTATATAGTTTCAATATCAAGGAAAATGAAAAATATGTCAACGTCGATTACGGCAGCGTCGCCCCGCACTCTAAAGTCGTGATAGAATCTATTTCGCGTGACGACATCGAGTTCTGGTGCGAAGGCTACATACAAGTCATTCTCTCACAGGAAGAAGCCGACTTTGTCTATCATCCGCTGCACGCTCCTTTCTCGTTCAGAAGCAGTCGTTTCTTCAAAGACGGAAGCTATGTTGAATCGGGCGTCTTAGGTGAAAAAGCAATCATGATAAAACTATCGAGTGTCACCGCTCTAAAAGGTACCGAGGCCGACTTTACGAAACTGATGAAAGAAGATAACAAGAAAGTCGTTGCTAACCAGAAGTTGGTGAAAGAGAAAGCCGCTATCGACCGTCATCAGACAGCTCCAGGAGAAGCAGTTGTTGACCTGCATATAGGCGAGTTGGTCGATAATATATTAGGTATGTCGAGCAACGATATTTTCAGGACGCAGATTAATTATTTCAAGAAGATGTTGGAAAGCGCCATCGCTAACGAATACGACAAAGTCACTTTCATTCATGGCGTCGGCAACGGTGTCTTGAAGAACGCCATCATCGAGGAGTTAAAGAATTACGAGAATACGAGTAACAGAATGGCTTCTATAATGAAGTTCGGCGTTGGGGCTATTGACGTTATGATAAAGGACAAAGATAATTAGTTGGCTGCTATTAGCTATCAGCCGTCAGCCATCTGAATTGATGCGTCTTTTCAATTATGAATTCAAATAATGATTTTATGAAGATAGAGGTTAATCCTAAGGAAACATCGAGGGCGGAGGCGTTCTCGCTTTGGATGTCGTCGCCAATGCCGATGGTCACTCTGACAAAGACTTTAAATGTCGGTAGATTGTTAAAGAAAAGTAAGAAGTCGGGAGTTAAATTCAACACGTTGTTTTGTTGGTGTATCGCAAAAGCCGCCACGCAGATTGATGAGTTCTATCTTCTTCCAGAACAAGGAAAACTTTTCAGATACAACAGGCTCGCCGTCAATGTGATTGTCAATAACATAAAAGGAGGTATCAACTCATGCGATATAGCATTTACGGAAGATATTGATAAATTCGCTGACGATTATAATACGTTAACAT
This sequence comes from Bacteroidales bacterium, assembly GCA_045596465.1. GTDB lineage: Bacteria > Bacteroidota > Bacteroidia > Bacteroidales > F082 > Limimorpha. Next base: position 3,750 of record JAZOCI010000028.1, read on the forward strand.
CGCAGGTGTCAGCCAAATGTGAGAGCGTTTTTTTAGAAGATTATATGATTGTAGGGACTTCCGCGATGATACAGACGGAATTGGATTGTATTGTAAATCAATATACGGAGAAGTTCAGCAATCCTATGGTGATGTGGGGAAGATACCGTAAGAAATGTCTCAGGACTCTTTTGCCGATTTCATTTCAGTTTCATCATGCCCAGATGGATGGAGGACACGGAGCAAGGTATCTCGAGATTTTACAAAAAGAAATAAAGAAAATGTAAAGACAAAGGACGAGATTTTTTTTCGTATCTTTGCTCCAATTAAATCATTCATTGTACATTGTACATCGTTAATCGTAAATTGTTCATTGTGAATTGTAAATTGTAAATTTGGCTCCGTAGTTCAATGGATAGAATAAAGGATTCCGGTTCCTTCGATCAGGGTTCGAATCCCTGCGGAGTCACGAATATTGAGAATATAATTTTAACAAGGCGAATAATTATAAAGGATAGTGTATGTTTTATGCATGCTTGATTTTGTCGTTTTTTGTGAGTTTGGCAATAATTTTTATGGATGGTAAAAATGTTCGCAACGTAGATCTGTATGAACTATCTCCAAAACGTCAAAAGATAAGTGTTTTTAAAGTTTTGCCAACGTTTTGTATATTTTTGGTGTTTCTGTTTGTTTTAGTATATCATCTTGTAATTGAGAGTGATGCCCTAAAATGTGGTGTTGATAATTTTAGCGATACGATTTTGTTGAGCATGTATGGAGCTATGATATTTTTGGCTCTGACAATTTATATTTTGAGATACCGTAAAGCCAATCTGACCCGAAAAGGCGAGATATTCAGAAATGTTAGAAATACTGGCTTTGTTATTATGTTGTCAATTCCAGGATTTATTTGCTTTGATTTTGTTTCTAATGTTCCTGGATTTAAAAGAATTTTAGCTATTACATGCTTGGTGCTCTTAGTTATACAATGTATTTTTGAAAGAAAGATAAAGTCTGAGATAATTTAGGAGATTTCTTAACAAAAATTAACATAACTTTCTTAATTGCATTAACATTTACGTTAAAAATTGTTAAAAGCATAATTTTGTTGGGTTAAAGGCTTGACAAAACTATGACGTGTGTTGTAAATTTGTCATAAAAACGAGGAAATTTCCGCACGGGTGCGCAATATGTTTGCAAATTTTGAAATTATTGATTTTTTGTTTGTTTTCATGTGATAAAAATGATTACATTTGTTGCGGATAAACAAAGCAAAAATATGATATAGAAATTTGAAAAATGCATATTGAAGTGAGTGTTACTTATTGCGAGTGATATTCTGAAAATCGCCAAAAATAAAGAATGACCACAACAGCAATTAAGTTAGGCTTCGCACCATCGTGCGGACTTTCTTATTTGTGTGGTCATGGGTGTTTGGCGATACCTCAGAAATCCGGATAAGATTAGTTCGCACTTCTTTTTTGTGTTTAAGATAAAAATCGTAAGTTTTTAATGCATAAATAAATATGACAGCCTTGATGAGAGTGATTTTGTCAAAGCTGTTTTTTTATGTCAAAAAGTAAGACATGAAATTATTGTCATAAAAGACTAACCTCGAAGTTAAACAAGTGATAGGTACATGCAAAGTTTTTTTACTCGTTTTTAATATCGCATTTTACCAAGACTTTTCCTAAGTAGTTACTTGCTATGAGAAAGAATATGTTGATGAGGTATAGATAAGATATTCCATTTATAAGAATGTCTGCAAATACGAAAAAAAATGAGTAACAGCATATAATGAGACTGAGTCGCCTTGATATTATGATAATCTTGACTTTTCTCTCGAAACGGCTTTTCCTGAAATTTAATGTGTAAAATCCCATGCTTATTAGAAAAACAGCAGTCCATAAGTAAAATAATATGGCTATGTGAAGTCTTTCTATTCCATGTTTATATACGTATTCTATTGGTACTGTAAAATATTCTATCATGATATAGACGAAGAATGCGGCGATAACCCATATAGGTATGGCGTATTTTAATCTGCTGCGCCAATCAGGTTTGGGCTCGAATGCTTTTTTTAGAAAGCTATACCAACTACGTTCTTCAATAACTATTACTATACTTAGCACTGCCACAAATATAAAAACAGCAATAAATAACCAGATAAAACTACTATCAAACATGCTTTTATTTTTTATATGAAATTACGGGAAACCTCAGTTTTGAGAGGTTCTGGATTTTCTACTTTAAAGAAAAAGACGCAACAATTACATATCGTCAATCTTTTTTAAACATTTTTAACGGTTTAAACAATTGGTTTAAAAATTGTTAGATTGAAAGTTTTTGTCACAAATTTGTCACGGTCTCAAAAAATCTTTTGTCACAGTTTTGTCACAATTTTTAACGAAAATAGTAAATATTATAAAAAACAAAAACTTCTGACTCGTTGATAATCAGCAGTTTTGTTTTTAACAAAAGTTTAAAAGTGGAGCTGGAGGGAGTCGAACCCTCGTCCAAACAAGGAACACCCATGCTTTCTACATGCTTATTCTGCTGTTGATTGTCGAGCTGAGCAAGGAAACAGACACCCTAAACTCAACCTTATCTCCTGAATTTCGCTATGCGGCTGGAGCTTCCGCATCGCTATCCTGAAATTGATGAGCACCTCGTTCCCGAACCGGAATCAGGAAAGTCCATTCGCGAGATGTCCCGTTCATCCACCTTGTGGACGAATTAAGCAACGATCTACTGTTCTTCGATCAAGCAGCGAGAGCGTAGTTATTTTCGCCAATTAATTTTTCGCAGCTAAGATTTATGAGCTTCACTGCACGGCTCAGCATGCTTACATGACCATTCTACAAGCTGTCAAAACC
>JAZOCI010000029.1:0-9012 GCA_045596465.1 Bacteroidales bacterium
TCACTATTGCTATCATGAATGTGACGGCGGTGGTCTCTTTGCGTGGACTTCCTGCCGAAGCCGAATATGGATTGAGTTCGGCTTTTTATTATCTCTTTGCGGCTCTCGTCTTCCTTATCCCTACTTCCTTGGTGGCGGCGGAGCTTGCTTCTATGTTCGCCAACAAAGAAGGCGGTGTCTTCCGCTGGGTGGGCGAGGCTTTCGGTAAACGTTTCGGCTTCCTCGCTATCTGGCTGCAGTGGTTCCAAAATACTATCTGGTACCCGACGGTGCTTACCTTCGGCGCGGTGTCGTTAGCCTTCATCGGTATGAATCCTGTAGAGGATATGGCTTTGGCTAACAATAGGATCTATACTCTTATCGTGGTGCTCGCTATCTATTGGCTCGCCACCTTCATCGCCTTCAAAGGCATCGGCTGGGTTGGTAAGGTGTCAAAGATAGGAGGTCTTATCGGTACTATCATCCCGTCAATAATATTGATAATATTGGGCGTTTATTACGTTGCTACTGGCGGTACCATACAGATGGATCTTAGCGGCAGCTTCTGGCCTGACCTCGCTCGTCTCGACAACCTCGTCCTCGCCTCGAGTATCTTCCTCTTCTATGCTGGTATGGAGATGACGGGCGTCCACGTCACCGAGATGGACAATCCAAGCAAGAGCTATCCTCGCGCTGTCTTCATCGGTGCGCTCATCACAGTATTGATTTTCGTCTTGGGAACCTACGCGCTCGGCTTCGTCATTCCGAAAGATAACATCAACCTTACTCAAAGTTTATTGATTGGCTTCGACAATTATTTCAAATATATCCACGCTTCATGGCTGTCGCCTGTCATCGCTGTGGCTCTCGCTTTCGGCGTACTCGCTGGCGTCTTGGCTTGGGTGTCGGGTCCTTCTAAAGGTCTGCTCGTCGTTGGTAAGGCTGGCTACCTTCCTCCATTCTTCCAGAAGACTAATAAACTCGGAGTGCAAAGTAACATATTAATTATACAAGGTATCATCGTCACTATCTTGAGTCTTCTCTTCGTGGTGATGCCGTCGGTACAGAGCTTCTATCAGATCTTGTCGCAGATGACAGTCTTGCTTTATCTTATAATGTATCTCCTGATGTTTGCTGCTGCTATCTATCTTCGTTACAGCATGAAAGATGCGCCGCGTTCATTCAGGATTGGTAAGAAAGGCAATGCCTTGATGTGGATCGTCGGTGGTGTAGGCTTCTTAGGCTCGTTGCTCGCTTTCGTGTTGAGCTTCATCCCGCCAAGTCAGATCTCGACGGGTAGCAACACGGTATGGTACGCCGTGATGTTCGGAGGCTGCATCATCTTTGTCCTTATACCTTTTATAATATATGCGCTGCGTAAGCCATCATGGGAAGATAAAGATGCAAAGATACAGCCTTTCCATTGGGAGAAGTGATGTTTGTAAGTCGCCGAGTCTCTAAGTGTATTGAGTATGCTGAGTATGCTGAGTGTGCTGAGTAACTTAGCATCTCAGTAGCTTAGTATCTCAGTAACTTAGTAACTTAAAACAATTTGGTACGTGCTTCGGCTTCTTTGTTCGACGTAGATCTTTTTATCTTTGATGAAGTTTTTTTCTAATCCGTCGTGATAATGTCGAATCGTGAAGAGCTGAAGTCCGTCGTTATATTTTACCTTAAAAGCTTGAGAGAGCGCCTCTGTGAGTTGGAGGCGTTTCTTTTCGTTTTCGTCGAAGCAGATAGAGAGGACGAGTGCCGACACCTGTGTCATATTGGCGTGTATGTTGAGTTCGTCCATGATATTGAAGATGAGCGCGCGGTTATGTTCGTTCATGAAGGAATAGTCGCGGGCTGTGATGCTCATCAAGGTCTGTCTCTCTTTTACGATGTAAGAAGGTATGTATTCAATGTAATCTTTGGTTCCGTCGATGACGGTAGGTTCTAAGCTTGTGTCTAAAAAGCATCTGACTTTCAGAGGAATGTTCTTATTTTGCAAAGGTTTCAGTGTTTTAGGGTGAATTACGGAGGCGCCGTAGAAGGCGAGTTCTATGGCTTCGAAGTAGGAGAGATGTGAGATTTTTTTAGTGTCGGGGAAGCGTTTAGGGTCGGCGTTACGAATGCCGTCGACGTCTTTCCAGATAGATACTTCTTCTGCGTCTAAGCAGTTGGCGAAGATGGCTGCTGTGAAATCGGAGCCTTCTCTTCCTAATGTCGTCGTAGTTTTTGGTGAAGTAGAGCTTGCGATGAAACCTTGTGTTACGTACATCATTCCGTTATGATTCTCGTTGAGTTTCTGTATTTTGAGACGGCAGTCGTCCCATTCAGGATTAGCTGCGCGGAAGTTATGGTCGGTGATGATATATTCGCGGGCGTCAAGCAGTTCGTTTGCGAGTCCGCACTCGTTGAGATAAGCAGAGATAAGAGTCGTGGATAGCATCTCGCCGAAACTGACAGTGTTATCGTATTGATAGTCGTAGTCGAAGCCTGTCTCTTTAAGGTTTAGATATAAGTCTAAGAAGAGGTTGGTCATCGTCTCGAAGATAGGATGCGAGGTGTTGCCTTCAAAGAGTTCTGTCATGATATTTTCATGATATTCTATTATATCGCTGAGCGCGCCTATCTCAAGATGACCGTTGTTTGCGCGGAAGTCGGCGAGGAGTTTCTCGATGGCGTTGGTTGTCTTGCCCATGGCGGAGACGACGAGCATGATGTCATCTCTGTTTTCTTTCTTGAGTATATTTTTTAAGTTTCTGACGGCATCTGCATCTTTCACTGAAGCACCACCGAATTTATATATTTTACGAATCATTTCAGTATGTGAATTTAATTCACAAAGATATGAAAATTATTGGATAATATGATTAAATTAACGGTATAATAATAAACAAACCCCAAGTCATTTGTCTGAACTTTGGGGTTTGCCGTAAAATTACGTGATATGTTTTTCTATTCTTCAAAAACGTGATGTATCGTCCTCAGCCGGAATGCGGATACTATCTCCGATAATCCGTATATCATGAATGACAATGCTATGTAAATCGCGACAGTCATCATGCCTAAGGTCATGGGTCGTAATAAGATAAGCACCGATAAAATTAATAAGACGATACCGCAGAATAAGGTCAGTCCATAGCCTTTCACTTTAAAACTTTTAAGGTCGCCTGCATAATTTATTGTCATAAAACTTTGATAAAGCATCCACATTCCCAAGATGAGAGGCAGGGTCAGGGCAGCGATGCCAGGGTTGGCTGCCAATAAGATGCCTAAGACGATGTTGAGTATTGCGCCGATTATCACAGCGGCTCGCGACACAAACAGATTTCTGCTGAAAATCCCGACGATCATCTGAATGATGCCGAAAATTACTAATGCCAAACCGAAGAGCAACGTCATCATTTCGTAAGTGATGGCAGGATTCGTCAGCATAAACACTCCTAAGATAAATGCCAATACACCTATTAACAGATACATCCACCAATGTTTAACAGGTTCCATGGCGCGTTCGTATAAATCGTATGTTTTCATAATGTAAATTTTATCGCAAAACAACAGCCTTTCGCTATTGTTCAAAAAAGTCTGCATTTTTAACTTTTTTTAACTTTTTTTCTACGATTTTTAATATTAAATTTGCAGTGTTGTTGATTATTTTTAAAACAGTAAAGATTATGGAATTATTGATATTTGTATCGAAAATAACGAACAGGTTATTTTATATTATCGACTTGATATTCAAAGATGAACTTGGGATAAGTTTTAAATTTACTACCGATAAGGAGAAATATTTGTCTTACGAAGGACCGAAATTTCATTACGGAAAATCGCCTATAAAAGACGATAACGGCTTGTTCCAACAGTCGGTGAATCTGCTTTTTGAAAGAGACATCGCAGATCAAGATGTTAAAATTTGTAAACATAACGACACAAAAGCGATATTTCCTGTCTTCAACGACAAATCATTGTTTCCATTCGATATTTTCGCCGCATCGTTCTATATAATAAGTCGTTACGAAGAATATCTACCGCATGTTTGTGATAAATACAACAGATTTCAGCCTCAGGATTCAATTCTTGTGAAAATGGACGTCATTGAAAAACCTATCATTAACATCTGGGCAAAAGAATTAGGTGATTTCATAACGGAGAAATATCCTGATATTCAATTGAAAAAGAAGACTTTCAAATTTATCCCGACCTATGACGTTGATGCGGCTTGGGCTTATCGCAACAAAGGATTTTTCAGAACAGCGGCGGCTTTCCTCAGAGACGCGATAGTCTTTAATACAACAGAGATAAAAAGAAGATTCGAGGTTCTTACAAAAAAGAAAATAGATCCTTTCGATACTTTCGATTATCAGATTGAGTTGCAGAAAGAGTTGAAACTCAAACCTTTATATTTTATTCTGTGTGGCGATTATAATACCAACGACAAAAATATCTCAATAAAAAATAAAGAATTTCAAGAGCTGATAAAACATCTCGGCGACTATGCTTTGGTGGGAATTCATCCGTCGTTTTCTTCTTATCTTAAAAAAGACGTCGTCAAAGACGAGATAAATCGTTTGTCGGAAGTTCTGAATAGAGAAGTTACGATGAGCCGACAGCATTTTCTTAGATTGAGCTTGCCTCTTAGCTATAAGATTCTCAATGAATTAGATATAACCGACGATTATACTATGGGATATGCGTCGCAGGCTGGATTCAGGGCAGGTTATGCCGACACCTTCGCATTTTTCGACTTGGAAAACGATACGAAAACGAAACTTAACATACATCCTTTTGCCTTGATGGACGGAACGATGCGCGACTACCTCGACCTTGATGTTCATGAGTCGTACGACAAAGCGAAAAAACTTATAGATGAGGTGAAAAATGTCAACGGAACTTTCATTCTTTTGTGGCATAATGAAACATTATCGGGAGAAAAACGTTGGGAAGGTTGGATAACATTATATAGAAAAATCCTTGATTATGCCTTAAGTTGATATGATTAGGTTATTGAAACATAATGAGATAGATAAACAACGTTGGGACGAATGCATCAAGAGGTCCTTCAACGGAAATATTTATGCGCTGTCGTGGTATTTAGATGTCGTGCATCTTCATTGGGATGCGTTAGTAGAGAATGATTATGAACGTGTTATGCCTCTGACGACAAGCAAAAAGTTCGGTATCTCATATATGTTTCAGCCTTTCTTCGTTCAACAACTCGGAATCTTTTCCACATCGCAACTGTCGCAAGAGAATGTAAGCGATTTCATAAAGGCGATTCCTCAGAAATATCGCTTCGTACAATACAGATTGAATTCGTATAACAAAGTTGATTACGAATCAGAAATAATAACGAAACATCGTAATGTAGAACTCGACTTGATATATGATTATCAATATCTTTACAATAATTATAACAATAACACAAAAAGAAATTTAGCTAAAGCCGAAAATGCGGGACTTTCTATAAACTACGATATTGACCCCGAAATAATCATAGAGCTTTTCAGAAACAACAAAGGAAAAGACGTCAAACATTGGAGCGACAAAGAATATGAACGGCTTCTGAAATTAGTACATACTGCTATATCTTATGACTGTTGTTTTACATTGGGAATCAATGATTTAGAAAATAATATCATTGCTGGGGCCGTTTTTATGCACAGTCATGACAGACTGATTTTCCTTTTCTCCGGCAGCGATGAGAAACATAGAGACAAACACGCTTTGACGATGCTTCTCGACACTGTGATAAGAGAATATAGCGAGATGCAATACACTTTTGATTTTGAGGGTTCTGATAACGAAGGACTTGCGAGGTTTTATAAAGGCTTTGGAGGTAAAGAAGTCTTCTATCCTGAAGTGAAATATAACAATTTAAAAGGATTGTTAAAATTTGTATATAAAATAATGAGAAAATAAAAACAAAACCGATATGATTAAGATTAACAATTTAGGAGAATATAACAGTGTGATTAACAATATCATCTCCGAACTTAGAAATGTTGACGTTCAAAATGACAGACCTCGTTTTAGGAGGAATTTAGAACGTTTGGGCGAATTGTTCGCTTACGAAATCAGTAAGACATTGGAATACAAGACGGAGAATGTCGTCACGCCATTAGGTAGCATCGATATGAATGTGTTGAAGGAGCAACCTGTTTTGGCAACGATTTTAAGAGCGGGACTTCCTATGCATCAAGGATTTCTCAACATTTTTGATCAAGCCGACAGCGCCTTCATAGCCGCACATAGAAAATATGATAAAAATGAAAATTACGATGTTAATGTAGAATATTTTTCATCTTCCAATATCGACAATAAAACTCTGATTATCATCGACCCTATGCTTTCTACGGGAGTCTCCTTGGTTAAATGTATCAACGATTTGCTTGATGAAGACATGAAACCTAAGGAAATTCATATTGCCAATGTCTTGGCGAGCAGAGAAGGAATAGAATATTTGAAAAAAAATCTTAACGGTTCCAACGTCACTATATGGGTTGGAGCCATTGACGAGGAATTGACGGCGAGAGCCTATATTGTTCCAGGTTTAGGTGACGCTGGTGATTTGGCTTACGGGAAGAAGGAGTGATGGAGTGATGAAGTGATGGAGTGATGAAGTGATGGAGTGATGGAGTGAGAAATAAAAGTATAAAATAATATAAAAATAATAAATTATGAGTGATAATAGAGATGGTTTCGGCTCTAAATTAGGAGCCATTGCGGCAGCTGCAGGTTCAGCTATCGGATTAGGTAACATCTATCGTTTCCCCTGTCTTGCAGGCGAAAACGGCGGTGGAGCTTTTTTGTTAATTTATATTTTGATAGTACTCGGCCTCGGCATCCCAATCATGATGGCAGAGTTCTATATCGGACGTCGCGGAGGCAAGAATCCTGTTGGTTCTATAAAAGCATTATCTCCAAAAACACACTGGAATTTAATAGGTTACATTGGAATATTGGCGGCGTTCGTAGTGCTTGCCTTCTATAGTACGGTCTCCGGCTGGACATTGGAATATATCTATAAGGCGGCGACAAACTTCTTCGCCGACAAAGACATTGCTACCATAGAACAAGGCTTCGTCGATTTCAATAACAATCCATTCCGTCCTTTCTTGTGGCAATTCCTCTTCATGGGATTGACAGCTTTTATCATTTTTAAAGGTATTAAAGAAGGTGTCGAGAAATACACAAAAATATTGATGCCAGCATTATTCGTCATTCTTATAATATTATGTGTCAAATCATTGACGTTAGACGGCGCTAAGGAAGGATTGAAGTTCTTGTTCAAGCCAGATTTCTCTAAAGTCGATGGAAGCGTCTTGCTCGCCGCTTTAGGTCAGGCGTTTTTCTCGCTCAGCGTCGGTATGGGAGCCTTGATAACATACGGTTCTTATATCAGCAAAAAAGATAATTTAGCAACGACTTCATTATCTGTCGTAGCAGCAGATACTGTTGTGGCGATTTTGGCCGGCGTTATAATTTTCCCGGCGGCATTTACTTTCGGAATACAACCAGAAGCAGGTGCGGGATTGGCATTCAATACTTTACCGATGATATTCGATAAGATGACAGGTGGCTACTTCTTCTGCATCATCTTCTTCGTTTTGTTAGCGATAGCTGCCTTAACATCGACAATATCATTATTGGAAGTCATCGTGGCTTTCTTGTCGGAAGAACACGGAATCAAGCGTAACACAGCCACTTGGATTGGAACTTTGGTTGCTCTGTTCTTCGGAGTGTTCTGTACATTAAGTCTCCGTCAAGATTCGATTTTCGTCTTCGGCGACATGACCTTCTTCGACTTCATGGATAAGTTCTCGGCTAATATCTTATTACCAATCGGAGCCTTGTTCATAGTGATATTCGTGGCATGGAAGATGGGAAAAGAAAACTTCTACGATGAAATTACAAATCAGAACACATTGAAGATGAGCGTAAAGAATTTTATATATTTCATTATAAAATATGTAGCTCCAATTGTTATAGTAGCAATATTTATTAATCAGTTAGTTAATAATTAATAGTTAATAATGAAAAAATAATAATCATTAATTGTAAACTATTAACTGTAAACTATAAATTAAACCAAAAGTTATGAATGATTTTTTTACGTTCACTAAGGGTGAACGGGTAGCGATTATAGTTTTAGCAGCGGTGATACTTCTCATCATCGCTGCTAATTTTTTTGTGGCAAACAGACCTTCAAATGTTAATTTTTATTTACATGATTTAGATTCGATATGGGCATTGCATGAGAAGGCAAAAGACGAAAGTCTAAAGACGAAAGAAATTTTGAGACAACAAGACAACAAGACAACAAGACAACAGGTAGAGACGTGCCAATCACACAAAGATAATAAGCAATATGAGATTGATGCTCAACAAGTCGCAGAGACGCAAAGTAATAAAATCGCGAGGTCAGTGTTAAATTCAAAGTCTGAGTCAGAGTTCAAAAGTCAGAGTTCAAAAGTCAAAGTTCAAAGTTCAAATATCAACCTCAATTCTGCCGACACTACCGAGTTGAAGTCGCTTCCGGGAATCGGGTCTTTCTTCGCGAGAAATATTGTGGAATATCGCGATAAGTTAGGAGGTTTCGTAGATGTAAATCAGTTACTTGAAGTCTACGCTTTTGACACAAGCAGATTGTCGAACATAGGAAATCATATCGTCATAGATTCCGTAGCGCTAAAGAAGGTGAAAGTAAACCTCGACGATTTTAAAACAATCTTACGACATCCTTATATCGAATATGAAGATGTGAAGATGATTGTCAATCATAGAGAGAAGAGAGGCTTTATTAAAAATTGGGACGAATATCTTAAAGTTGTCGGAAGAGATGATGTCGATGAAAGGCTGAGGTGGTATTTAGAGTTTTAGAATCTGGGAAACTGAAAATCTGAAAATTATGAAACTGAAACAGAAACTTATCATAGAACAAAAGACAATTGAATTTTGTAAAGAGGTCGATCATCTGATTTTGACTGAAGAAAATAAAAGAATTTACAATGCTTTTGTCTATAGAAGAGCAAAACCTTATAAATT